>CAYODC010000005.1:0-28023 GCA_964402575.1 uncultured Verrucomicrobiota bacterium | reverse complement strand
CTCTGCATCACTTCGCCGTCTCAGAATAGGCGGTGCTCGGCCGGACGCTTACATTATTTTCACCCCCCTTCTGTTTCTAACTAACAATCCGAGTATGGGTAAGCGAAATACATATGGCTGTATAAGCACGAATCGATCCTTTTTCAGGACCGTTGGATGCCATTCCGCCTCTTGCTTTGCTGGATTCTTCGTCCAGACCTCGTTGTATTTCACAATCAAGCTTCATAGCCATATGGTTTGCAGGTCCCATGCCAACGCGCTAAAATTATTTAATGCATTGAAGCTCAGGAGAATAAGGAGAGCCTTCAATTTCTTTCGCTGATAAAATATGTGCCATAATGGCCCTGTTTGTGCCGTCGATGGCACTATTTTGTCACATTAGTATGGAACTATTGGTGATGTTCGGAAATCGTGGTTATATCCGCACCATTAGTACGCAAACGCCTTCTCTCAGCCCTTGGCGACAGAGCCAAAACCAAATCAGCATGGTGGAAATATGCGGTATAGAGAGACGGTACAATCGGGTGTCTTTCGTCCAGATATCGATGGCTGGAGTCGGCATAAGATCCCAACGGCCTGCCCGACCATCCGTCATGACCCGCACCTCATCCTGACTTGCCCAGATGGACGGCTTCAGGAAATCCGAGGCTGGGGAAAGCGGGACATGGCGCGGGTACTCGAAAAAGACTCCAAGAAAGAAGCCCTCCCAAAGGCCAAGTGACTGACAAAGGGAAGTAATCAGGTCAGCCTGAAGAGCCGAGATTTGGTGCGGTTGAGAATCCAAATCCCCATGTCATAGGGGTTGAACCTTGGCCTCAGCGCAGATCGAATCTCATCTGCCACATACTCCCAGTCCCAATCAACGCCCGAACTGTCTCGGATGACCAGGGCGGTGTCTTTACCATAACGCTTGAGAATCTTGTCGTCTAGGCGATCCAGCAGTCGGTTGAGCACGTTCCTCTGAAGGCAATTGCCAAACCATGATCTTGGAGGGGGGGGGGCTGTTTTCCCAAGCGACCATGCCCAGTCGCCAGGGTTGTCCTCGGTCAGGGTGACCTCGACTTGCATGATCTGGCCTGAACTGTTTCTGCATGTTGCGTCTGGTGCATCGCCGTATTGCAGGATGGCGTAATCTTGTCCTTGGCTGGTGTTGAACAGCAGGACAAAGGCATCAACCGTAGCCTTCTCGATTCGCTGCTTCTCGCTTGTCTCGGCTGGCTCAACAACGCACTGCTTGATCGTTCCATTCTGCACGGAACTCGATAGCCTACTCATGGATTTCCCCCTTCATATTTATCGGCATTCCCCTTGCCGAGTTGTTGCCGACATCCTATCGGATTGATCGGTTCTGTCAACAAGGCGTAGTGAAAGTGGGGGTTAAGGAGAAGATGCCCCATTCCGACGCCAGTGCCAGAATCAACCGCAAATTTCGACCATCTCCCCGACCAGCCTGCACTCCTTGCAACCCTCCCGCCCTTCGGGAGCACTCTCCATTTCCAGAATGTCCTTGGCCTTTCGCAGCAATGGCGGAATCAAAGCCCTGTCGAGTTCTATGGGCATTGCCGTTGCCTTGTATGGCATTGAGAACCCCACATCGCTTACCAAGGCATCAAGTCCCTGATTGGCATCATTGGGCGGAGGCTCCCCGTAGACGAGCCCCAGAGCATCCACAGTTCCCATGCCGAGGCTTTCCGCGATCAAGGCGTAGCCGTTCAGTTGGACTCGGTACATGGGCAGGAGGGAATCCTGATGGTCGCTGAATCTGGCGGTTTTTAGGTCGAGGATGGCCAGTTTATCCTTCGGGAGACGAAGAACCAGGTCGGGAATGCCGGTCAGGGTTACGCCAGTTTCGGGATCGGTGAGCCTGAAGGTGGAGTGGTGTGGAGACTTCAAAGGGCGAACGTCAGCCCATCGGCCAGCAATCCATGGCGGGAAATGGCCTGTTTTCTCGAAGTAAGCCAGGATGGCCCGCTTGGAGAAGCCGTCAATGGAACTGAAGATGCCTGGCATGATCGACCAAGGAGACTTCCAGCCCAGTCTGGCACGGAGCCAAAAACATCTGGGACAGCAATCGGGCAGCGCTAGGAGGCCGAGGTTTTTGGCGGAGATTCGCATGAGCCACTTTGTGGGCCATGTGTGCGAGGGAGGAAAGGAGAAACGATGCCAGCGGGAGGGGAACCGAGCGAATCAACGAAGTCGCTTTCGGGTCATTAGGCTTATGAAACCTAGGCCGAGCAGTCCAAGCGTCCCCGGCTCAGGTATGGAAGCGTTCAGGAATTGGCTGGGCAACAACGCTTCGTCGCTGATGCGAAATTCGTCGATCCAGCCACGGAATCCATCACCGAGGGTTCGGTTGCCGGTAGTGGGATCGCCGGAAAACCAGTAGGGGCCTTCGCCTCCTGTGGGCAGAGAGTCCGAGGCTTGAACTTGGCCATTGAGATAGATCGCATAGGACGTTGAATCTACAACCAAGGCGAAATGCTGCCACTCATCAATCTGGACCAAGCTAGCCGAATCGTATGTGGATGCAGATTGAAACCAACTGGAAAAGTAAAGATTTCCAAAATCTTCGCCCAACATAAAAGAAAGTGCGCTGACGGGAGAAAAATGAAACATAGGCGATGCCGTTATCGGCATGTCCGGTTTCATAAATAGTTCGATGGTGAATTCGAGCCCGAGACTAAGAATGTTGGCATTGCTTAGGTCAATGAACGCACTGCCTCCAGCAAAATGCATAGATCCGGTATTGGCTTCACCAATAAGCGGAACTGTTGCGGAAGAAACATTTGTACTCCAACCCTGAGGGCCTGTATCCCCTCCCCCGGCTGACACATTACTAACATTAAGCACTTCTCCATTCATCAGTCCAGCTTCGTCATACGCGCCATATCCGCTTCCTTCCTCGAAGCGGAGGTAGCTGAGGGTGTCAGCATGGGATGTCGCCAGTGCCAGCATCTGAACCGCCAGAGTAAGAATGCTCCTCTTCATAATCTCCGCAATATGGTGAAGATCATGGTGCAGTTATTTACGCCGTTTGCGACAGATCAAACCTGTCGCGCCAAGAAAAAGAAGGCCAAGCGTGCCTGGCTCAGGTATGGAAGCGTTCAGGAATTGGCTGGGCGACAATGCTTCGTCGCTGATGCGGAATTCATCAAGCCAGCCACAGAACCCGTTGCCATATGTCCGATTGCCGGTGGTGGGATCGCCGGAAAACCAATAGGGACCTTCACCATTGGCAGGAATTGATCCGTTATATTGACTTTGCCCGTCAACATAAATGCTGTACTCCGTTGATTCCACGACAAGAGCCACATGTGACCATACATTCTCTTGAAGCAAGGTGGCAGGAACAAGGCTGTCGATCTGGTCCTGAAATTGCATCCGAAAATAGAGATTTCCCGACGAATCAATCAGGGTAAAATACAATTGGGATACGGGAGAAAACCCGAATATCGAATTAAATGTATTGGGAGAACTCGGCATTAGAAACATCTCAATAGTGAATTCCATGCCAAGGCTGAGAGCGTTGGCATTGCTCAGATCGACCATACCTGGCCCAAAATGGAGCGAACCGGTATTGGCTTCGCCGGTTTGAGGAACCGATGCGGAAGAAACATTGGTGCTCCATCCCGTCCCGCCCGTATCTCCGCCGCCAGGATCGACGCTGGTGAAGCCCAAAACCCCTCCATCCATTAATCCAGTTTCATCATAGGCCCCATATCCACTTCCCTCCTCAAAGCGGAGATAGCTGAGAGTATCCGCATGGCTGGAAGAGATACCCAAAAAGACAACGGAAAGCATACAGCGCAACATGTTCATGACACGCCTTACAGGGCTGATTGACGAACATACACCCGGTAGAACCTGTTCGATGCGCTCAGGGGAGCCATACCGCCGGATTGCACGGTGACAGAGTGGTTCGTATTCAGCGCATCAACCAGCACGGTCCCCTGTGTCCAGCCCGTATCGACGCTGTTCGTGAGCGTCTGCGAGAGATGATTGTTGATAACTAAGATACATCCATCCTTGGTTTCGGTGCCTTCCCGTTTGGCAATGAACAGTCGATCTTTATTTGCGGTGGACAGATAGACCGTAGCTCCGCCCGCATACTTTTTCCGTGCATCAATCAAAGGATCGATAAGGGTTTTCAGCGGACTGCCCGTCCATCCGTCATCAATGGAATCGGCAGGAGCGTCGGGATCGGCGTAAGGCGCATCGAGATAATCCTGGCGGAACACACAGGGTTGGCCTTCGGACATTAGGATGAAGGCATAGGCTAGCTCTTTATTGTATTGCATGCCAATTTTGTCATTTGCGCCATACGGTCTGATTTCATCGTGCGATTCCACGAAGGTCACTGCCCGGTCTGGATTGACATGAATCAACGCGCCATAGGACAGCTCTTCCATGTTAAACGTCGAAGGATAATTACACATTCTCTCAAGCTTGTCATGTAACGGGAAATCAAAAGAACACACCCGATTGTCCATGAGGGTGATCCATGATTCGTGTTCTCTGGCAGAAGCGTATTCATTGTCCGTCCAGTATTCCCCGACGGCAAACCGGTCGCGCATCAGACCAGAGCGCATGTATTCGGCAAAGAAGTCGGGACCCATGCCTTGGGTGTAGTCGAAACGGCATCCGTGGGCACCCAGCTTCGCCTGCAGCCAGTTGCCGTTGTTCTTCATACCGCTACGCATATAAGGACTGCGCTCGTTCACATCCGCCGAATGGGCGTCGGGATAGGCATCCCACGCATCTACGCCTTCCGGCAGACCGAATCCGAAATCATACCGGAAAGGAAAATCGGTGTAGTCGACGTTGAAAAAGCCGTTAGTGTCGCCGGAGCCGATGTTTCGCTTCTCGAAGGTCCGATGGCTGTAGACGTAGTCGTAGCGGTTGGAGACCTCGCTATTGTTCATATGATTAAGCACGGTATCGACGATGCAATCGATTCCCTTCTGTGCAAACGCCTGATAGCAGGCATCAAGCTGATCTTCTGTCCCATAGCGTGTGGGAACCGTGCCTTTCTGGTTGTAGCTTCCCAAATCGTAAGGGTCGAATACGTCATAGCCCACGCTGTATTTTCCACTTCGGCCCTTCTGAGGTGGATTCATCCAGACCCGGTCGAACCTGGCGTAAAGGTTGCTCTCCACCTCCTGTTGAAGACGCGCATACCAGTACATATCGGAATAGCCAGACAGAAGCGTGGTGGGGGTGCCGTTTGTGACGGCTTCGACCGAATAGATCTGACTGCCATTGTTGAATCGGAACCGGACCGAGCCGTTGAGCGTATTGGAAATGACTATGTTGCCCACGTTGTATTCGGCATAGGAGCCGTTGATGGGCAATATGAAATCGCTTTGGTTATTCTCACCCCATTGATTAGACCAAACTCCATTTGCCGCAAACTTGAAAGCCACGCTGGAGGCATTGGTGAAGACGTGGATGTATTCCCAGGTGTCGTCGCCAATAGGGGTCATGTTGTTGACGGCTGGATTCCAACTATTGAAGGACCCCACCACGCTCATGGTGTTGAAATGGGTTGTCACCGGCCTGGGAACATCCCAGCCAAAGGACTGAATCATCACCTCGCCGTCGTCGAAAAGCGGTGTGGTGCTTGGTTCCGGGGCTGGGATTGGAGACAAATATACGCGGGTTCCCAGGAGAGTCGTATTGTTGTTGCCAAAGCTACCGCTGACGCTTGCTCCGTAGGCTTCGCTGGATAGCCAACGCTGGGTGTCATTGTCGCCGCCTAACACGATCGCAGCGGCATAGATCGCCGTGGTGGTGGCAGGCGACCAAGCACTATCTAGCAGATTGCTCAGCGGAATGGCTATTTCAATCCCGGCGTTCGCGAGAATGGTGCTGTAGGGTGTATCGCCCCACTGCGAGATCGGCGAGGGTCCGCTTTCCGTGAATGCAGGCGTCATATTGGTGGCGACATTGCCCGCAAGAACATAGACCCCCTGGCCATATTCCTTGCCACCGATTTGCGCCGTTAGTTCATTCCGTCCATCGCTGTTCCGATTTCCCACGAGAATGCCCACATCAGGCTCGAATGTCCCAGCCTGGAAAAGCAGATTGTCGCAAATACGAAGGCCTTTGGGGCCGGAACTGATGGCATTCAAGCCGCTGACGCCTCCGCTTTTCGTGTCCAGCACGATCAGAAGAGCATCATCGCCGTCTTCCGCAGCCTGCTTCGAGTAGCCAGCCACGCCGATATACAGATTGGTTCCATCGTGGTTGAGATAGATGCCTCCATGAATGCGTCCAAACCCGCTAATGGCGTTGCCACCTGACGCATAAGGCAACATCCGCCCTGCACTTGAAATATCAAATTGCTCATCGCCAGCATCGCTTCCGGGTGGATTGGTCGAAATCACGGAACAGACCTTGAACGGCGCGATGATACCGGCCGTCAGTGGTTCCGGGTCCGAACCGTTCGGGATGCCATCGCCGTCGATGTCCGGGTCAGAATTGTCGCCGATGCCGTCGCCATCGGTATCCAGCCATTCGTTGGGATCAAACGGGAAAGCGTCGGGGCCGGAAACGATGGAACCGGCATTGTCCGGGTCAAACGGGCCGTCGCTGACCAAATCGTTGTCGGTATCAGGATCGTTGGTGGAGGTATGCAACACAAGATATTCGTAAGAATCGCCGTAGCCATCGCCATCGGCGTCCACTTCTGCCCCGGCTCCGGCGGCATAGAACCGTACGCCCGTTTCGCCGGGTAGGGCACGACCAAGCTGACCTGAATCGATCCAGCGCAGTTGATTCGTTCCCGCCGTGACATAGCCAACATCGGCGAGGGTCCAGGAAACCCGCCCCGTGAACTCTCCGCCGTCGAAGCTATAAATATTGACCCGGTTTGTGAACGTCGCAGGCCAAGCAAATGTCACGGCCATGCCGGTATTCGTCTGACCGATCTCGATGACTTCAAAATTGTTGCTTCCGCCCATGCTCATCATGGCCATCCCGCCTGAACCGCTCAGAACAGCAGACGACGCCGCGGCGGCACGCGCAGAGGCAACAGACTCGTTTTCAATCGAAACCCAGAACATGATGGAGCGGAGATTCAGTTCTTCCAGAAATGCATTGTCGGCCGCCGTCCTGGTGAGGGTTGAAAAGTTCGGGAAGGGCTCGCTTTCGTATGTGGCAACCAGTTTTCCATCCGATGTCACGATCTGGATGGCGGCCTCGGAAAGGTCCTCGTACACCAACAGTGTTTGTCCGCTATAGTCCGCCAGTTCGCCTTCAGCCGACCAGGAGCTTTCTCCCCAACCGGCATACCAGTCTTCCCAATCCTGAAAGCTGTAATCGCTCTTGCGAATCATGGTCTCGATGGTCTTGAGAACGGCGGGCTGGAGCGGCGGAATGAGCGGAGCCATTTCGGGCCTCTGCTCCAGATAGTGCGTCACCAAGGAATCCAGAGTGTTCAACTGCGCCAGAGCCGCCACCGGCAGGATCGTTATTGTTAGCAGTGCGACCAACACGCCTTTGCGAATTGCATTCATTCTTGCTTCCCTAATGTTTTCTCTTGCCAACTCGTCTCATACATTCGTCCCGCGATGCATTCTGTAGCACACTTCCCATGCAAGGCCAAGGCTAATAGATGGTCTGATAGATGGCGTCTTGTGTTCATCCCTGTTTGGCGGGCGGATTATATATTCCCGGCCAGAATCTCGCCGGACATAGGTTGTTCGCGTCAACCATCCATCGCATTTCTATCTCTCACTGAAGATGAAACAGGCCCCCGCATTTTGGGCAATTGTAGTTCGGCCCCTTCGCCCGATCCACCACCAGGTCGGTTCCGCAAAGGGGACATTTTACGTTCTGGTTCATTGGGGCGGAAGCCCTGGCAATCCCAAGGGCGGTGCCCCCGACCATTCCGATTATCCCGCCGATGACCGCGCCAACGACGCTGTTGAATTCCCAGCCAACTCCGGCACCAAGGAAAGTCCCTAAAAGCCCCCAGAACAGTGCTGTAATTTGTAAATTCTGGGATTGGACTTTCTGGGCTCCGCACCAGGGGCAGACCTTGCCGACAAACTCGACCTGTCGACCACAGTTAAGGCATAGCATGGATTTATCCTCCTGAATTATTGCGGATTACTGCGTTTCATTAGTTAAGGCATTGGGTGTCGTTCGAGCTAGAATCCCATCGTGCTTCCCTGGATGGCCTCTAGCTGTCTGTCGCGCCAAGTTTGCTCATCGGACCAATAGGTAGGAAGGGAAGACCAGCCGTCAAATGGACTGCCTATCGTTGAAAACCGATTTCCAAGCATGTTCTGCGTTGCCTTTGCTATCGCCAGCCGATCTCTCGGATCGGTCGCGCCTCCAAAGATCGAACCAGAACTAGACTGCGACGATGCGCGAGGCGAAGCGCGAGGCGCGACGCCGACATCTTCCCATGCCTTGGAGGCGGCCGCGCGTAAAGAGTATCCTTGCGAGAGGTTCTTATGGAACTGGCTATAAGCCTCCCTTTCCGTGCTTGATTTGGAAAATCTTCGCGGGGCACCTGAAAGGTAATTGACCAGATCGTACTTGGGGTTTTGTCGGATTCGCTCCACTTGGTCCGCGTGTCTCTCCAGTTCTTGCTGGTAGGCGGCCTTGGCCCTGGCCATTTCCTGACGGTTGGCGGAATCGCTTTCAAGGTAATGGCTAGCGGGTTGATAGTCTTGACCGGAAGATGAAGACAGCCATTGGATCGCCCGGTTGTAGTCCTTGGGCAGTCCTCTTCCCTCGTAATACATCCGTCCCAGCCAGTATTGGGCTTCCGGGCTTCCCATGACGGCTCCCCAACGGAACCATGCAAAGGCTTGAGCGGCATCGCGAGAGCCCCGCCGGTCTCCATAGAAGTAGCGTCCCAAAAACAAGATTGCAGGAATCTCTCCTTCGTTTGCCGCCTGCCTGATGAGGCCAAGCCCGCCATTCGAGTCCTTTTCGCAACCCGCCCCTGCCATGAGCATCCGTCCGACGGTGAAAGTCGATTCTGAATAGCCTTGTTCCGACGCCAGCTTGAACATGCGGAATGCCGTTTCCTTGTCCACGGATTGGCCGATGCCGCTTAGGCAGACCATCCCCATGGCGTTCTGCCCATAGGCAGATCCCGCCTCGGCAGACTTCTTCAGCCAGCCAATGCCTTCCTCCCTGGTCTTCGGGTCTTCCAGCAGGCTGTTTCCCAGCCATGCCATGGCGTCTGGTTCCCCATCGTCTGCCAATGTTCTCAAAGCCTCCGTCCAGTCGTTTGTCGAGGGCTTGGGTTTGGGCTGCTTGAATTCCGCCGTCATGGCATATACGTTTTCCGTGATGATGGAGCGGGCCAGAAGGCTACGGAACTCGGGGTCGTATCGGGTTCGCCCGGCCACGTCGAGATCCGCAAGGGGGACTGCGATGCGGTTGGTGTCCGACATCAAATCCAGAACCCCTTCGTTGAGGCCGATGAACTTGCCCCCACCCAGCGTGCCATTGATCTTGCGGAACCACATCGAATCCTGGGGAGCCAGGGGAGGATTGTCGGTCTCCAGCATGCCGGTCACTTCATCCGTCATGAAGGAAACGATTTCCGTATATGCAACTTGCTGGTCGTTGCTCAGGGCTGCGAAAACCAAGTTCCGGCTCCGCTCGAAGCGGGCCGAGTCCTTTCCGCCCAGCAGGAGCCCGGCCTTGACCTGCCCATAGGCATCTCCCATTTCCGCCGCCTTGAGAAACCATTCGCGGGCTTTCTCTCGGTCCTTTGGCACCGCCACGCCGTACAGATAGATGCGCCCAAGGGTGGAAGCGGATTGGGCTCTCCCGTATGCGACCGCCGTTTCAAGGAGTGACAGACCGTTGGGAACATCTGCCTCAATGCCATCACCCAGCAAGCGCATTAGGCCAAGAGACTCCGCTGCCCTCGGTTGACGCTGGGGATCGACGAGAGAGAGGAGGCGTGCTGACTCGGCCTTGTTGGTTGGGACCAGTTCACCTTCGTAGTTGAGCACGGCCATGGTGTATGTGGCTTCCTGATGACCGCCATCCGAAGCCTTTTTGAACCAAGGGACTCCCGCTTTGGGATCGATGCCGAAGTCTTCGTTCACGTTGAAGAGTATTCCCATCAGATAGCAGGCTTCCGCATTGCCGGTCTCCGCCTCCTCCTTGAGCCATTGCCAGATAACAGGGGCATTGGTTTCGGGACTCCATGCGTTCGCCAAGGCCCTCGTAACCGTCCATTTGGCATCTTCGTGGCCTGCCTCCGCAGCTTGACAGTAGAGATGGAACGCCCGCCGAATGTCGCGAATTTCCTTGGCAGGCGTCTCAAGGGCCTTGGCAAGGTCGAATTGGGCGGTCGAATCCCCCGACTTTGCCTTGGCCTTCAGTTCCCTCAGTCGATCCTCGATGACGCACTTGTCTAGCGAGAGGTTTCCCTGGACGATTCCAAGGCATTTACCCTTGATGATAGCCGTTCTTCCAACCTCAAGATCGTCTGCATCTCCCGAAAGCCGAGGAGAAACGGTGCAGAAAACCTCTTGGTTAATCCCACCCGTCAAAACCACCAAGGCCTTGTCGCCTTCGTCATGCTTTTCCTGAACTGGCCCATATACGGTGATGACATTGCCCTTGTATGTCTGATTTGCTGAATTTTCGTTCAAGGCGAAGGCGTCGGTAAGCGTCTTGGCAGACAACGTGGCAACCGAAGGGGTTGTGGCAACGACAGAGGATGAGGCAACCTCGGCTTCCTTTCGGCTGTCGGAACATCCGGTGAAGAAGACGGGAATGAGCGATCCCGCCATGAGACATTGAAATCCGATCCGATGAGCTTGGCCGACCCGACATTTGAAGTTCATCTGCGAATACTCCTCAATAACCGCGTCTCTGGACTTCTCTGGCCCGCCCGCCGTCTTGGGCGACCTGTCGCCAGTCGCTTCGCAAGGGTAGCCCCTCGAAAACCCCGCCTTCCTCGGCGGCCACGACATGCCAGTTGCCTTGCTGGTCGCGTTGCATGGCCACCGATAGCATCGTTCGCTTTAGGAATCCCCCGGTCGTGTACCCCTCGTAGTTGTAGATGGCGATAAGCGGGACGCCCAATCCCCTTTGGTAGCCTACGAGAGAGGCTCTGATTCCCGCCCCGGAGTTGATCATTCCGCTGACGTGGCTACGGGCGACGGCTCCTGCATCTCTTTGCCAAGATGAGTCGGACTGCCCATAGGAATGAATCTGTCCCGACACCAACAGGGTCAGCAGGAAAAGGCGCAGGGATGGCCAGATGGCAGAAGCCGGGATGCCTTGGGTCATGTTCTTCCTTCTTGGAATTCCTTGTCCTCGCCGATGTATTTCCAGCCTTCGCAAGATGCTCCAATAACGGAGCAATTCAATTCCAGTAGTGCTCTAAAGTCAAGTTCCGGAAATGGAGCAATGCTTGCCCACGAACGTCACAGGAAAACAGGTCAGCCGATTGAGGAATCAACTCGGCCTTTCGCAGGATCAACTCTCTGCCAAATGCCAAAGAGTCGGCCTGGATATCAGCAGGGGAACGCTGGCCAAGATCGAGGCTGGCATCCGTTGCGTTTCTGATGGGGAAGCACTTCTCCTAGCCCAGGCCCTAGGCGTCGGAGTCTCCGACCTGTTTCCCAAGGGTAAGCAGAAATAGCCTGAAAATCCCGCTGGCTTCGCTTCCACAAGTCGCCTAGACAGCAGGCATGGCATTGAAGAACATCCTAGGTTGGCAAATTCGCCGTATACGCATCCAGAAAGGGTTGACGGTACATCAACTATCTTCAGCCCTGCCTCCATCGTCTCCCCTGACCAGTGAAGAGATCGCCGGGATCGAACTGGGGACGAGAAAAGTCTTCGACCATGAGATCATGGGGTTTTCCCAGGTTTTGAAAGTCTCCGTCGAAAACCTCTATGCCACTCCACCCAGGGAAACTCTGCCTGAAGACCTTGAGGCCTGGAAAATCCTCGCTCAATTGGAAGACATCATCAGCGGAATCGAGGCCCAGGCCGACAATCTGGGCATCAATCTGGAAGAAGTCAGGCACTGGTGGCAGAAGGCCAGAAGGCTCATGGACAGAAGGAACCTTGCATTATCCAGGCCGTCTAAAGCCTCTGTTGCCGACCAGAAATCCACTCCTCCGACAAAACGGCGTCCGAAACAGGAAAAAATATGAAAGAATCCCTGACAAAGGCGAGCCACGACCTTGGCTTCGCTTGCGATAGCCTCAAAGCGTCCCTAGACAAAGCAAATGCCGTCGAACGCCTCGCTCTTCTCGACGTCATATGGCGAACCAAGTCCGTGCTTCAAGATACAAAATTCTTGCTGAAGGCCATCGAGGCGGATGCCATGGGAACAGTGAAGCCATAGGCGTAGTATCCGCCTATTGAACATCAGGAAAATCGATCTGGGAGATCGCCCAGGCGTGGGTTGGACTGGCTGAAGGTCTGTTTTTCACTCCACAGAAAAATGTGGCGAAATCACGAAAATAGGCAGCTTACAGAACTGCACTTCCACGATATGACACAACCAACCATCAAGGAGGTTGTCATGTCTACAATGGAAGTGTCGAAAGAGAAGATTGTCGAGATTCTGGAATCCAAATCGCCCAAGTCGCTCACCGAAGTCTATCGGTTGCTTGGGGGTGGAAACAAGTTGTCGGGTTCGACGGCCAAGAAGCTGCGGGAGACCGTACCTGGCATCGAGGCCATCCTGGCTGGGAACAAGGCGGGGACGGCGAAGTCCGAACGATTGGTGGCGACGCCGAAGGAAAAACGGGCTCAGAAGGCTGTCAAAAAGACCGCAAAGAGCCCCAGGAAGTCCACTGTCGCCCGTCACCCCAAGAATCCTTTCAGGGAGGGAAGTTCGTATGGTTTGCTGGTGGATTTGATTGCCTCGGCAGGCTCCAAGGGCATCGGGAAGCCCGATCTCATTCGCGCTTTCAGCAAGGCCAATGGCAAGGATGAGACCCATGCGCGGTACGATCTGGCCGTGATCCTGTCCGCCTCGACCGATTCGGAGCGAAAACACCGCTCCTGCCGTGACGGCTTCGCATTGATTCGTGAAGGGGACAACCTGCGGATCAAGTTCGACTAGGCTTCGCATTCAATGGTCGAAAAGATTCTATATGGCATGGCCGTCCATATCCTTATGAGGGCGATGCTGTTGGCATGGTGGATTAGTTAGGCGGTTTAGGCATGGCTGAAGAGTCCAAAGAATCAATGCCCACCAGAGAGCAGGCCACTGCCGATGTCCTTCGGCTTGGCCAACTCCTGCATCAGTATGCGTTCCCCCAGAGCGAACTTGGGCTGACGAGACCTATTCGGCCTCATGAGGCTTCTAGGCTTCGTTCTGAAATCGAGGCTATTGAGAAGCGAATAGAGACTGCCGCCTATGACACCAACCAACGGCTGTTGCGATCGCTATTAGAGATCAGGGGCGACCAGGTTCTCGGCGACCATATTGCCTTGAGAATCATCTCCTACATTGGCTGGGGTTCTTTGACCACAGAGCGTTCGGGAATATCGGTTGCAAGAGCTGCAACGGCGGCCTCGCTAGGAGATATGAGCCTTCATCTTGAAAGTCGCAGGACGATCCGAATGCTCGTTGGTAGAAAGGATGCCATCTGCTACAAGGAAACCGATTACGCAGGAGGCGAGTTGTTGCCTGCATGGAAATTGTCCAAGTTTCTGAGCAACGACAACCTTCCTGTGATTTGGGATGCAGAGAGCCTTCAGAGGGACAGGGATGAATGGGTGCGGAAGAATATTTCCGAATCTCATAAGTCTGCAACAGTATCACGCAATGCAGAACCTCCCCCTTCCGTCCAGAAGCCCGGCGAGACCCCCAAGCTGCTGACGGCCATGGGAATTTTCGATACCTTGAAAAACGAGGTCATCGGCATAGATGTCCCCTTGCGTCGTTTTTCCGCCCAAATGAGTCTCCATATGCGTCGTCTGGAGCAGATTCGTAAGGGAGTCAGGCCAAGTGTTTCTCCAGTTGTGACCCTTTTAATCGGCTCCAGCGGAAGCGGAAAAACACATATGGCAGAATCATTCGCCAGAGTCAGCGGACTCCCATATTCGGTAGCCGATATGTCAGGGGTTTCTCAGGCTTCCTATGTCGGGTTGAGCATTGACGAGTGTTTCTTCGGCCTGCTGGCCAACAAGACCAAGCCGTCAGAAGCCCAGAAGGGCATCCTGGTCATGGACGAATTTGACAAGCTCTGCGCCAAGGGTGACGGAGGCCATTCATCGACAGACCCTCAGGGCCGAGGAATCCAGGCCGAATTGCTGAAGCCTCTGGAGGGATGCAAGCTGCCGTTGGGTTCAAGGCGATCAAATACACCATATATGGGCGTGCTGGACTGCTGGGAAACAAATTTTCTGCTTTGCGGAGCCTTTCAGGGGCTTCGGGATCTGCTGGCTGATGGCAACCGCAAGTCTTCGGGGCTTGGCTTTGGGTCGGCCGGAGCAAAGGCTGCAAGGAGTGATATCCGAGACGCCCTTGTGAAATATGGCTTCATGGAGCAGATCGTCAATCGGATCGGGGCGATCATTGTCCTCCCAGATCCGACTCCCGAGCAGATCGTCCGCATCACTTCTCACCCAAGGACAGGCCTGCTTGCCCGCCAAAACGCCTTTCTTCAGTCCTTCGGCATGAGTCTCGACTTGACGGATGAAGCCATTCAGTACCTTGCCAACTGGGCTTGCGAAATTCGTGGATATTCCAGAGCGGTGAAAACTATCCTAGGAACCCTGGTCGAAGGACATCTCTACGACGACAAGCCTGGGGACATCGTTGTCAGACTGGCAGACATAAGGAAGGCCATCAACGAGACCGAAGGGGCGGAAGGGCTGGCATAATGAGGCAGGAGGCTCCAGCCTATGAACCCTATTCCCCTAGACGACAATTTGCAGACCCAAGCCTTCCGCCAGTGGACCTGCGAACTTGCAGAGGCAGTCGCGGGAGTCTCGGACGACCAGCAACAACGACATATGGCGTGGCGGACTCTTGCAAGGCTCATGGCGGGGAGGAACTACCTCATACGAATATTCGTCGCGTACGTCTTTCAACGTCAGTTGCTGGATTCCGCTACTCGGATGGCAACCGTCAGCCTTGTGATTATTATGCAGGGGGAGTTCCTGGGGGACTATCCAAATACTTTCAGGCGACAATTGGGCGAAGCAATGGATCGGGCAATGGCCAGGCTCGGGCAGGGATAGGAGGACATTTATGATGCGGAAGGGCTCCAGATTTGAGGCAGATCCCCTGAGGCAGAATGCTGGCTTCATATATTTATCGGCGGTTTCCGAGCCGAATGTGACCGCCATCGCCCAGAATCGAACGGGATTGGCGATGATAAAGCCAACCAATGCCATCAGGCGGAAGCGTTTGGACGGGTTATCTGCACCAATCGGCGGGCAAAGGCGGGGCCTGGGATGTGGCGTTGGCACATAGATGTAATTCTACGGGACACCGCCCACGCAGGTTTTTTATGGAAAAAATTATGTCACTTCTCGGGAAAACAGGCCTTGATTCGTCCCAGGGGCCAGCGACCCGTTTTCACTGGGATCTGTTGCACTAAAGATCAATAGGTAAAGATATGCAATGCATCCGCCCATCCAGCCTCAATGACTTCATTGGCCAAGAGCGTGTCAGGCAAGTCCTCCAGATCCTCTGCCGATCTGCCAAGACCAAGAAGACCTCTGTCAGCCATGTCCTTCTTTCTGGACCCCCTGGATTGGGGAAAACGACGCTGGCCAGAATTGTCGCCAACGAAATTGGAGGTAAGCTGGTGGAGACCATCGGCGGAAATCTCCAGGCTCCAGAGCAACTCATTGGACTCCTTCGCTCCCTGAAGCCCCTGGATGTCCTCTTCATCGATGAGATTCACGCGATGGCCAGATCGGTGGAAGAAATCCTGTATCCGGCGATGGAGGACAATTTGGTTCCGGTGGTCAAGACAGAGTCCTCCGACTTCATGCGGGCCCTGGGCGTCCAGGCAAAGCCAGCCACCGAGATGGTCGCCATTCCGCCTTTCACTTTATTGGGAGCCTCTACGATGTCTGGCCTGGTATCTGCGCCATTGCGTAGCCGTTTTGCTCATGAGCTGACCCTTGAGCCATACAGCCTCGACGACCTGACTCGCATTGTCCTCCGGGCCTCCAAGGCCATGGGCGTCGAATTGGAACTAGGCGTCGCCATGGAAGTAGCCAAGCGGTCTCGTTCCACTGCTCGCATAGCAATCGGCCATCTGCGCTGGCTGGTTGAGTATTCGTCGGGCCTGGGAGTCGCCCCTGATCTCAACGCCGTTCAGGAAGCGTATGCTATGCGGGACGTGGACGCCTCTGGGCTGACGGGGCAGGATCGGCGGTATCTGGGGATGCTCATCCAAGCCGACCAGCCGGTGGGGCTCACGTCGGTCTCGGCAGCGTTGAATGAAACCATCGAGACCATTGAACAGGCCATGGAGCCCCATCTCATCCGGGAAGGACTTCTCCGCCGGTCGTCCAGGGGACGGGTGGCGACGGAAAAGGCCAGAGAGATGTTTGCCACTCTACAGGAGGTATCAGCATGAACCCGAACTGGGAGATCACGCCCGAAAAATTCCTCAACCGGCAGGAACTGACCGCGCTGCTCTTGCGTGCCGAGGAAATCAAAACGCTTGGAATTGCCAAGAAAAGGCCCCAGCTCATCAGAGATTGGATGATTATCCAGACCTTCATCTATACAGGCCTTCGGCGTTTCGAGGTCTGCGAACTCCGGTGCGGGGACTTTTCGATCTTCGGGGGAAACAGCCGTCTTTTGGTCCGCAGGGGTAAGGGCGGAAAGACTCGCCATGTCCATTTGCCTAAAGGCTTCGCTTCCGATGTTCGCTGGTATATGAAGTGGAAGGTCGAACGGGGCGAGATTCAATCGCCAGAAGACTTCTTCCTTCGGAGCGAGCGCAGTCCAAAGTATGCGCCAAGTGGCGTGTATAAAAGGTGGAAGAAGTACGTTCCCAATCACCGGCTACATGACGCCAGGCATACCAACGCCACGGTGCTCTACGAGGCGACCAATTCTTTGAGGTTGGTTCAGAAACAACTTGGCCACTCCAGCCTGACGGTTACTCAAGTGTATGCTGATATTTCTCCCGAGCAGTCCATCGCCGGCATGAATGCCATGGAGAAGCTCCTCGGTTCCCTGCAAAGCCCGAGACGGAAAAGCGTCGCTTCCGCCATCTCGGTCGCCTGATCTTCCTGCACTCGTCCTTCAAAAGGCCTCCTAACTGGGTCAACAAGAAGAGAAACTGACCTAGTTCCTCGCAGGACGGGTCCAACTTGTTCCGCCATTTAGGTGATACTGACCCAATTATCGGACAGAATTTTCCAGGTTGGGTCGCTATTGGGCTAGAAGTCTTCAGGCGGAAGGGCGTCTTGGCCGATCCAGGCTGAAAAGCAAATGTCTGTGATTTCCCCCAGGAAGAGGGGCGGGGGTGTCTTGCGGGAAAATGGCCTAGATATTGGTCACCTAAGCCACAAGGCTGCCCAGGACTTTTCGAGGGAGCCATTTTCGGATTCATAGAGAGATGATGTTTCTTACAAAAAATCGAGAAAATGGCCGGGGGGGAGGATTCCTTGGGGCGACTAGCCCTCCAACCCCATTTCACAATTTCGGCTGGCCTACAGTTCTCTTTAGGCAGGTATTTTGTCACTGCACAGGAATTGGGGTGGGCTTCAGGCCTGATCCCACCCCCTGACCCATTGTGAGACCACAACCCCTTCATTTGGGACTTTTGAAGAGAAAACGCCCTAAACGGTAGTCGCAATAATCACATAAATGTCGTTGGGAAGGCCTGGGGGGATTTTTGCGATTTTCGTGTAGGCCTCCCTAAAGGCATATTTAGATATATTTCTCTCTCTCTATTTTCCAACACAGACCCCTATAGAGAGGCCGTCGCAATAATCGCAAAAATGTGATGGCATCCAGTGGGAATTCCCGGTCGCGGTTCCCTGTATAATATTGTTGCGGTCAGACTGGGGCCATTTCCCTTGCTCCTTGTGAACCTCGCCCTGAAAATATTTTAAGAAAAGCATAAATAAATAGAGGAAACCGGCGACCGATCCGAGAAGCATATGTAAACAAAGAAGAATCGGCATGATTTCAAATGAAAGATATTCACTGGATCGGAAACGGATCGTCAACACCAGGATCTCGGAGGACGAATATATGAGACTACGTTCTCGCGCTTCTTCCAGGCGGGTTTCCCTATCGTTCCTCATGCGCCAGGGACTGGAGCCTTTCATTCAGCCTGAGGATGGACAGTCGGAGCCGAAATCCGACCCAACCATGGAGACTAATATGAACTAGAAAAAGAACGCCTCCCGTGGCCGGGAGGCATCCAACGAAACACAACGGGAACGAACCATTGTTACAATATTATACATCGTCGCTGTTCGGATTCCCTGCAATAAAGGAAAGATAAAATGCAGGAAGACAAAATGAATGAAGGCGTCCCCATGGATGCCGAACCTAAATGGAACAAGGAAGAGGCAGAGAGGTTTCTGAAAATCCTACATGCCGAAGGAAGCACGTTCGAGATCCGAATCCTCGATTCGCTGGCGAATGGATGCATGGTGCCCGGCAACTCGTCTGGATTCTTCGGGGATGCCAAGACGGCGTCAGATGTCTTGAATAAGTTCTGGGATGATCATGAAGGCGGGCATGCCTATGTAACAGTCAATCCCGTTCATAGCGGGCTTCACGACCGTGCTCCTGACAGTTTCCGTTGGGCTAAAGTCGCAGCCAAAGACGAGGACATAGCCAGTCGCAACTGGATCTACATTGACTTCGACCCGACAAGACTCACCGACACCTCGGCGACTTCTGAAGAAAAGGCCAAAGCTTGGGCGGTCTGCATGGCGGCCAAATCATGGCTCTCCAGCCAAGGCTGGCCAGACCCCATCGTGGTGGATTCTGGCAATGGGTATCACCTCTACTACCGGTGCGACCTTGAGCCCAAGGATGACCTTCCTAGGGAAGTTCTCAGGGTCTTGGGGTCGAAGTTCGGGCTGAAGACAAGGGGAAACCCAGTGGATGTAGATCAGTCTGTTCACAACGCATCCAGAATCGCCAAGATCCCTGGCGTCGTCAGTCGGAAGGGCGAAAACACGCCAGAACGTCCCCATCGGGGTTCCCAAATCCTCCATGTTCCAGAAACCATCGAAGCCGTACCCCGAGACAGGATTATGCTTGTTGGTGGCATATCCTATTCCACAAAAGAATCCATGAAGCGTGACTCTACACCTTCTTTCAGCAAGTCCGCCCCACCAGACCAGAGGAGGATTCTCTCGGCCTTGGAAGCCATAGACCCTTCCAAGCTGGATTATGATGGATGGCTCAAGATTGGCATGGCCATGAGATCATGGGACGCGGAGAAAGGCTTGGATATTTGGCATAGTTGGTCTGCCAGAGACTCTGAAAGGTATGAACCAGGGATACTGGACGACAAATGGAAGTCATTCGGTGGCTCCAGGGACGACAAAGTCACTTTGGGAACGCTGTTCCATATGGCCGAAGAAGTTGGATGGTCGAAATACTCCGTCCTCTTCCCCGAGGAACATCCTCCAGCCCTGGAGGAGAGAATTGAGGAGCCGGTATTCCCCAGAGAATGCCTGCCACCAGAACTGGTCGAGTATGCCGACGACATCGCAAAGGAATTCGGTTACGAAACAGGTTCGGTGACCGCTTCGATGATAACAGTCGCCTCGGTGCTCGCCAGTGACAAGTGGAAGGTTGAAGTCAAACCCGGTTGGATGGAGCCCTTGGCCTTGTGGCTGATAAAAGTTGCGGGTTCGGGAGAGAAGAAGACGCCTGAATTCAAAGCCATCATGACCCCCATCGAAAACGACTTGGAGAGGCGCATCAAAGACCATGACGATAAACTTCGGGAATACAAATGCCTGAAACGGGTAATTGAGAAGAGGATTTCCGCAGTTCAGGCCGACAAGAGCATATCAACCGATGAAGCCAAGACGCGATTGGTTGAACTGGACAAGGAACTCGGCACTCCACCGCCAGACCCATACTACATGGTCTCAAATCTAACGACGCAGGCCGTTGAAGTGATGGCTGGCCGGACGGCCAACAAGGCGGGCATCGCCAAAGTGGCAATTGTAACCGACGAGGGTGGGCAGTTTGTCAATGCGGTGACGGGGTTTCACTCGGAAGGGAAAACAGCCAACGAATTCATCCTCAAGGGATACGATTTGAGTTCGGATTCCAGGGTGCGTGCCGGTGAAGGTTCTGGCCGGGTGAAGTACCCAGCGATACCTGTTTTGACATACATCCAGCCTAGGCGTCTCTGGTCTGCCCTGGAGTCCCATGGTGAGGAGTTGCAGGACCAGGGATTGATTCCTCGATGCCTGCTTATCAAGGTTGAAAGGATGCCTACGGGCTGGAGGGAGGATGCTATAGATATCGGGAAGCGTTTGGCTTATGAGGCTGTAATGGAGCCTCTGGCGAAAGCCGACCAACTGGACGAACCAAATGAAGAAGGCGGAATTCCATTTAGAATCCTATCGCTTTCCAAGGAGGCTTTGGAAATCCTAGGCAAGCATTACACTTGGGCAGATTTCCACGCACCCAAGATGGGAGAGATGCAAGCCTGGTGGAACAAGTTTGCCGGACGGACGGTCAGGATTGCTGGCCTGTTGCACCTCATGGCAGGTCTCGACGAACGAACCCCGATCCACCAGGACATGATGACCAGGGCCGTCAGGCTGATGAATTGGTTCGCCGTTAAGAATGAGCAAGCCATGCTGGGAATCAAGACCGAGTCAAGGGAAGGACTGCTGGCCAGGGTTGTCAGGCATATCGTTGAAAAGGACGCCAAGACGTTTACTGCCAGGGAAGTCCTGCTTTGGACGAGGGGTTGCATGGAGGTCAAGTCTATGGACGACATTCGCCCTGCCCTGACGAGACTGGAAGACTTGGGCTACATCGCTAGGCTGGAGGAGAAATTCGTAAAGGGAAGGCCTTCGGAAAAGTATGCGTCGAACCCCTTGCTGTTCTCTGGCGCGATGTCGCAGGAGCCGGTTAAGAGGAAAATGGAACTGTCGCCTGCCGGGGATGGGGAGATCGGGGCATGGCCTGCAAGGCAAGCGACCCCACCAATCTCCACGACATCCCACGAAAGCGAAACCAATTGGACAGTGGAGGAGCCCGAAGACGGGAGGAGTGAAGCATTCAGTTTTCTGTTTGAAAGGGACGAATGAGGCTACCCGATCCCGACCGCCTAGAGCACATAGATTCGGACGCAACCTTGAGAGCGAAAGTCAGTAGCTCTAGTGATTATCAGATCTGGAGCGGGCTACATATAACTCGGCCAATTGGTCTACTACCTGATCCTCTGTAATTGGTTTTTTGGCGGGGGCTTTATTGGCCTTCTTGGCGGGAGGCTTCTTGGCGACCGGCGTGGAGGGGGAAGCCTTCGCCAGGGTTTCCGTAAAAGTTCTGATGTCGTTCGATGCCGTATAGTTCGTTGTGGCCATGGCATCCAGAATTTCCCGAGGAGGTTTCTTCACAAGATGCAGATAACTGGCTTGGCCGATGCGGACAACCTCGACCATGTAGGGGGTCGGGTTCTCGGGTCGGGTAAGCTCTTTGAGATCCTGAAGCCGAACGCTTAGCTGAATTCCAGGCAGAAATACCTTCCCGCCCTTGAACCCCGCCTGCTGATCGTACTTTCCCCAACCGCCATTCTTCTTCAGCTTTTCAACAAGATCTCTGGCCGCACCGCCAATTTTCACAGGGCGTTCCGAATCAGCTTTCTTGTTCTTTGTCATGTTGTATCCGCTTCAATGTTGCCAGGGGGCATTTCAGTCGATAAAGTGAAAGCACTATGAGCAGACAGCCCACAAAAGTCGAGAAGGCAAGTGCAGTCAAATACTTCGAGCAGGTGTTCCGCGCCCTGTATTACCGTCACGAATTCGCCCGCCGTAACAAGAGGGTCTATGACTCTGGCCCGGCAATTGCCAAGAAACTGGGTATGCCCGAAGTGCGGTTTAAGTCGTTCGTCCAGTCAGGCAGTTTCTTAACTGATGAAATAATCGCCCATGTAGAGAAGAGTGAGCGCAGAACCAAGGGGGCTAGGCGTCAAGCCTTGGGAAACTATCTTGAAGAATTCGGAATAGTTCCGTTGATCTGGACATGGGGAGAGGCGGAGCCGTTTTTCCCTCGCAAGTATTTTGCGGAGTCCCACGACAATTTCATCAAGTGTCAGGAGGCATTCAAGTCCCTGTTGAAGTTTGAGGCCTATGCCTTGGCTGTTCTGAAGATTGGCCATCCCGTAATGTTCCCGGTTATGCCCTTGGGAATTGTCGGCGACAACAAAGAGATCGTGGTGGATGACTTGATGCTTGAGAAGATGGATGCGCCGATGATTATGGACTATTCGGCTCCTAAGACCGCCTTCGATTCGTATATCGGCTTGATGTCAATGGACGACGAAGTATTACGGCATCGTGATGATATGTTGTTGGGCTCAGGGCAAGAGCTAAAGACTAAAAAGCAAAAGACAGTCCCGTCCGATGCCGAATCGACTGATGAGAAGAGCAGTACAGAGCCGGACGCGCATGAGATTACAAGGCTTAGAATCAGCAAGCTGGATCAGCACCTTCAGGTATATGATTTAAGAAAGCCCTGGGTTTCTGGCAGGCGGGACAAGGGAACTGAAGATTGCTACAGCCTTATAAATAACACCTCTTTGTCCCGCGAGTTCATTACGAAGAACTGGGGAAAAATAAGCAAAGCGGTCAGCGATCGATTGGCGGAAGCGAAGCCCTATGTTGAAGGATATCGCAACATAATCTGACCGTTTGCGAATCTCGGCATGCTGTCAAAGACGCCTTCGGGCGTCTTTTTTATTGTCCACATTGCAAAAGTATTCGGAAGGCATCTAGCCCTTAAAACGCCCAACTGCTCCCTTTTGTATCTTAAAAACCACCGCCAACACGGGGTCTATCACTTTTTCGACAACTATATTCGGCGGGCATTTGATTCTTAAAATGCAGTACGCCTGATTCTCGACCGCCATAACCCCTGCAAATACAGGGTGAAATCAATGCCGACATTCCCCGTCTGGGGTTTAGGTGGACCCCTATTCTGACCACGGCGGGCCATGAAGTGCCCGTCGTTCTTCGCACGCCTACAACCGACGCCATCAAGACATTCCATGTGCAGTTCACATGGATGCACGGTGACGGCGAGACCTGCTCCGAACCATGCGAGTCGAGATGAAGACGGCAGGCATGGAGACGGTCAAGATGAACGCAAAGGGAAACGAGAAGGAAAAGAACAAGTCGGCAAAAGCCAAGACAGCAGTCGCGGGGACATTAAAGTCCGCAGGAAAAACCCAAGGGCCATACCTCGGAAGCCCCGCCCTCGACAAGGAAATCGCCCAGTTCTGCCAACGGAGCAACAAGCGGCAGAAGAACTCCTTTGAGACGTCTTACGAGCAGGGGGCGGACATACGGAGGATGATTTCTCTCATTGAGGGAACGAAATACAAGCACCTCAAACGCCGTCCGAACAACGGGAGTCCTTACGATATCCTCTGCGGGCATGCCGATTGCCAAATGGGTGAAAAGCAAATGCGTAGGTATGTTCTCTTCGCCGACACGGTGGATTCAATTCGTGCAGCCAAATATGAACCCGCGCTCCTCGGCATCACCTACTATGTCGAAGCCGCCCGACTGAAGTCGGTTGAATCGATTTTTGAAACCCTCAACCTGGTTGTGAATGACGACCTCTCGGTGCGGGAATTGATCGCCATCGTCGATCAGATCATGCCCCCCAATAAGAAGGCCAAGGGCGCGAGCGAAGGATGCGAAGAGACTGGCAATGAGAGGGCGGTCGACCAAGAGCCTGCGGACTGGAAGAAGTCGCTGGGACAGATCATCGGGATGACGCTGGCCAAGCTCGCCCCCATCGTCCAAGTGATGTCCGACCAGAAGGCCAAGCTTGATAACGAGACCGCCGAGTCCTTGCGGAAACTTGAGGAGAAGATTCAAGAGCTCCTGCGGAGGGCTGAATAATGAAGCCTATAAAGATGTTTGACGTGTTTTCTGGAATCGGCGGGGCCGTCGAGGCTGCACGTGGTCTTCCCATACGCTCCGTAGGAGGTTGCGAATGGGGGAAAAGCGCAGCCGCGGTTTACTGGGCCAACCATGGACATTATCCATCCGGCAACATATGGGAGGTCGATCCGGTTAAGATCGAGCCCTTCGATCTCCTGTTTGCCTCGCCGGACTGTTCGCCATATTCCAAAATGGGCAAAATGACCGGTCTCCAGCATCCGGCAAGCAGGGCGGTCTTCGGCCTGGAACCCATCATCGCCTACCATAAGCCCAGGGCCATAATATTTGAGAACGTATGTGAATGGCCTGAGTGGGAGAATTCCAGAGCATTGGCGTTGGTCTCTTCGGCCTTCGAGCGCCACGGATACCATAGCCTGATCGACAAGCGAGCGTGGCGGAAACTGAACTCTGCAAAGTTCGGAGTTCCCACCCAGCGGAAGCGGTTCTTCGGTGTGATGCTCCGCAAGGACTACAGCCCCGACGACCTGAAATGGCCTGATCCATCCTTGTCGATGGTGCCATTGAGCACCGTACTACAACCCGAGGAAGAGGTTCGCCATCTGGTCTGCAAGCGGAAGGACATGATCCCATGCTCCCAGAAACGCCCTGGGCCATATTCGCCCCGCCTTGTTGGGTATTACGGAATTAAGTATCGCGACAAAATGGTCTACTCAGACCTGGGGCCAGCCTCCACTTTTGTGCGAGCCAACTCCGGCCTGTCCAGCACCTCGAACCTCTATATGACGGGTTCTGGGATTGTGAGGAAGCTCTCCATCCGGGAGATGCTTCGGGCGATGTCGTACGGAGATCACTTCGTGATTCCAATGCCATTTGGAATTGCAGCTCGCCTGATTGGGTCGTCGTTAGTCCCCGCCGTTTTGCATGAGGTTTTCAAAATGACGATCAAAGTCATTTCCAAGGGGGAGGCGACGAAATGCGCTTAATCACGGGGTTCAACCGGACGGTTGCGTTCCATTGGGCAGGATGCAAGAAATCCTTTGCGTCAATCATCGCTCAATATCTGCCCAAAGGGATGAAGAGGATTCTCATCCCATTTTTCGGACGTGGGGATTTCCTGCGTATCATAAGGAATCTTGGGGTGGAACTCCCTGCGCTGGTTTCGGACATCCATCCGAAGGTGATGATAACCCACGCTGGCATAAAAGAAAATCCAGGGGAAGCGATACGTAATCTGAAGGTTCACCAATCCCTCCATTCCCCTGAGTATTTCATTCAGGTCAGGGACAAAGACCAATGGGACAGCAAGCCTCAAGCGGCCGCATCGTTCATATATTTGATGAACGGGTCATACAAGGCCTGTCTCAAGGAAAAGAAGAATGGTGAGCACACCAACATCAGTGCTCGGCGTTCGGTCTCCTGCCAGCCAGCTGCAATCTATGCCCACGCAATCGCGCAACGCAATACGAAGTATTTCACCGAAGACTTTGCAGTCATGTTCGCAAGGGCGAGGAAGGGCGACTTCGTGCTCATCGACAGTCCCTACATCAACACCATGGGATATGGGGGCATTTCCTTCAGCAAGGCTGACCATATCCGCCTGGAGAAAGGTTGCAGGGAACTCGACCGTCGTGGCGCGAAGTTCCTTCTCACCAGTTCCGATGACCCCTGGATCAGGGAGTTGTTCCAGGCATTTTCAATCGAGGTCGTTGAAGTTCCCAGGGGACTTGGGGCGAAGAGGTGGTCGAAGGAAATCATCGTCAGGAATTACCGGAAAGATTGTGGCGAAGCGTGTGCCTAGCCATGAAAACAAACAAAACCTCCGACAACTCGGAAGGGCCGAAAAGCAGAAGGAAAAAGAAAATGAACAATAACAACCGGATCGAAAATACCCCCAAGGACAACCATGCCGTTGTGGCGATGTTCTCCATCGCCAACCTCCAGGAAGGTTGGTATGGCAAAAAGGCCTATCGCCACCTGCTGTCGAACTTGGACTTCAGCAAGATCGGGAACTGTTCCATTGTCAGCGGAGATGCCATTCCCGACTTCGAGACCTATGGGATTGGATTCCTGAATTTTGACGGGGCCACCGCAAAGTACATCTACGAGAGGGTTGCCGGTGCCTTTTTCATCTTCGACATCGGGAAGAGCATTTCCGCCGAGAGCAAGGCCTTGGGAATGCAGGAATATGGGGTTAAGGATGACGCCGAGTGGGATGCCCTTTACGAGCTTGGCTCCGTTTTGAGTCCGAAAGGTGCCGTGGTTTATGGGGAAGGATGCAAGAACCTGCCTCTGATGGCGAACGGCAAAATCTCGAACGGTGTCTTAACCCCAGGTTATGACTCTTTGCTTGGCTCTGTCTTGAAAGGAGACGCGACCCTCCGCAAGAGGATTGAGGCCGAAGTAAAGGCAGGTTTCCTGGCAAAGAAGAACGCCCAATAGAATATTTCCCATGCCTCGTCCCCTCCAGCCCAGCAATTCCCCGGTTGAATCGGTCCCACACCCGGTTTCAACTGGGGTGTCCCTGGGTCTGGTGGAGGCGACCAAGCTGACGGTCAGGCAGGCAGCCAAGACGGCGGGGATTTCGGAGAGTCAGATGCGTGCGGAGATTCTCAAAGGAAAGGTTCCGGTCATCCGAACCTGCTCCAAGATGTTGGTTCTGGAGCGGGACTTGGAGAACTACCTCTGTGGCCACTACGGCATCGTCCAGTCCCTTGAGAGGGCGAACAAGCCTGTTTCCCGCCTTCCCAAGGAATATGCCGAGTCCGACCTCATAGCCCCGAAGAGGAAGTTGGCATGAGAAAACGGTCTCCAACTTGGCATCCGAATGGGAACTACTATTCCTTCATTCAGGGCAAGAGGTTCAATCTTGGCCCGAACAAGCGGAAGGCTGGGGAGAAACTGCGGGAACTGGAAGAAAACCTGAAGAGTGACAAACTTCAGATTGGGGGCGTTGAGTCCACAATGGTGGCCGTTGATGGGAAGAAGGATGTCCACGTCAAGGAGTTGGCCGTTAAGCATTTGGCCTGGGTCAAGGCGAACAGGGCGGAAGAGACGTTCCTGTCGCGCCAGCGTTTCATCTGCCACTTCTTGGACTATATCGGCAACAAAATGGTTATGGAAATCACCTTCATCGACCTAGACGCCTACTACACCCATTCTCGCAAGCACCATGGACGGGGAGTGAATGCCGGTTTTCATGCCCTTCGGGAAATCAAGACCATGTTCCGCTGGGGTGAAGAGTTTGGGGTTTGCGATTGCCCGGTCAGGAAGTTTCCTGTTGCCAGCCAAAAGCCACCGATGACCAAGAAATTCACGGCCGATGAGATACCCCTGTTGCTCAAGGCGGCAAAGCCGGATTTCGCAGACCTGATTCGGTTCTCCATCCTGACTGGGCTTCGTCCCATCGAACTGCGGACATTGCGGAAGGCCGATGTGGAGATCAACGGGTCTGCGATGACCGTAAGGATTGAGCATCACAAGACCTCCGAATCGGCAAAGACCCCGACGCCTCGTTCCGTCACCTTGGGGCCTATGGCCATTGAGATTTTCCGACGCCAATCCCAGAAGCATCCCAAATCCATTTTTGTTTTCTTGAACGGTGGCAACAACCCGTATACAAGGAACGCCCTTCGTATTCGTTTGGCCAGAGCCTGCAAGAGGGCAAAGATTCCCGTCCGTCCGCCGTATGCTTGGAGACATTTCTACGGAACCATGCAAGGGGCCAACGAAACCAATCAGGCTGTCATCGCCCAACTCATGGGCCACACGAATCTCCAGACAACGGCTCGGTACATCGCCAACAATTCAGAGGCTCATATCAAAGCCGCCTCGATCATGGAAAAGTACGTCTGATTCATTGAGTCGGCGGGGGAGTTCTCTTGGGCATCGCTGTATCAGGAGCCCATACGGCAGTCGCCGCTGAAATAGTCATATCCTATTGCAATAGAGTTGACTATATCTCCG
>CAYODC010000004.1:9043-29540 GCA_964402575.1 uncultured Verrucomicrobiota bacterium | reverse complement strand
GGTGGTGCTGCCGGTGCTGGAGATCGTGGCGCCGGACGATTTTTTCGATTATCACGCGAAGTACACCGACGGGGTTTCGCGGCATGTGACGCCGGAGGATTTGCCGGAGGAGACGCTGCGGGCGTGCCGGGACGCGGCGCGGGCGACGTTCCGGGCGCTGGGGTGCGCGGGGATGGGCCGGGTGGATTTCCGCCTGCGGCCGGACGGGGAGATCTTCGTGCTGGAGTTGAACAACATTCCGGGGATGACGGAGCTGAGCCTGCTGCCGGATGCGGCGCGCCGGCACGGGTGGAGTTTCGGGGAGCTTTGCGAACGGATCCTGGAGCTGGTAGAATCAGACGTACATCCAACCTAACCCGAGGAGGCGATCATGAAGGTGTTGAGCGTATTGGCGAATCCGAAAGCGGTGGAACAGTCGGCGAGCCTGCAGATCCGGAAGGCGTATGTGGAGGCGCTGGAGAAGCACCGTCCGGATGCGGTGTTTGAAGAGATCGACCTGTACCGCGACGAGGTGCCGCTGCTGGACGAGAAGACGCTGCCGTCGTTTTTCGGGGCGGCGCCGGTGGATGCGGAGACGGGGCGGCGGATGGCGCGGCGCGAGGAGATCTTGAAGCAGTTCCTGGCGGCGGACCTGGTGGTGATGGCGACGCCGATGTGGAATTTCAATGCGCCGCCGATGCTGAAGGCGTGGATCGATTGCGTGTTGGTGGCGGGCCGGACGTTCCGCTATACCGCGAGCGGTCCGGAAGGGCTGGCGAAGGGGAAGAAGGTGGTGTTGTGCATCGCGAGCGGCGGGGTGTACGAGGGGGCGATGGCGGGGCTGGACACCCTGACGCCGATGCTGAAGACCCAACTGGGATTCATCGGCATCACGGATGTGACGGTGCTGAATGCGCCGGGGCAGGGCAGCGGCGGGGAGAAGGCCAAGGCGAGCACCCAGGCGGCGATGGCCCAGGCGCGAGAGGCGGCGGGGCGGCTGTAGCCGGGCGGGGCGCCATTCGGGTTGCGGGGGTGGGGCAGGGCAACCGCATCCGCCGGCCGATTGAACGCCAGCGGCCCGCGCGGGCGAGAGGCGGGCGAGAGGCGCGGAAAAAGGTTTTTCCGGAGCGCGGGCTGTGGCATAGTGGACCGCCTGTGTGGACAGGCAAAGGCGGCGAGACCTCAAGGTGTGGACAAAAAAAACAGCGCAACGTCGGCGAAACGGGCCGAAAGACAATCGGCTGCGGGCGGCGGTCCGTTCGGCGGAGCGTCGTCGTGCGGTGCGCCAGCGCGTGGGCTGGCTGAGCCTGCTGCTGGTGGGGCTGCCGGCGCTGGCCTACGGGCTGTACCTGGGGGGCGGGGCGGCCTGGCGGGGGCTGTTCGCGGAGAACGATTTTTTCCAGATTCGCCAGATCGAGGTGACGACGGATGGCGCGCTGGGGTCGGGGCACATCCATGAATATGGCAACGTGAGGCCGGGGATGAACCTGTTTGCGGTGCGGCCGCGGGACATTCGCGAATCGCTGCTGCGGGTGCCGGTGATTGCCAATGCGCAGGTGGGGCGGCGGCTGCCGGATACGCTGGTGATCGAGGTGACGGAGCGCGTGGCGGTGGCGCGTCTGGGGCATCTGGGGGCCGGCAGCCCGCTGGCGGTGGATGCCGAGGGGCATGTGCTGGGGCCGAGTTCGGTGCGGGCCAGCCTGCCGGTGATCGTGGGGATTCGCGACAAGGGGTTGCGGCCGGGCGACCAGGTGGGCGATCCGATGCTGTCGGAAGCCCTGGAGGTGCTGGAGATCTGCAACCAGTCGGCGATGCGGCGCGAGCTGACGGTGGCGACGGTGGATGTGTCGAGCGAGGACCAGATGGGAGTCGGGTTGACTTCGGGCGAGCAGGTGTTGCTTTCGCGGGGGCGGCTGGACGAGAAGCTCCGGCAGTTGCCGATCATGAGGGCGGTGGCGCGCCAGAAGGGGCTGGCGCTGGCGGTCTATGACATGACGACGGATCGCAACTATGCGGGGCGTCCGGCGGACTGGAGCGAGGAATCGGCGGAGGCGCCCCGGTGAGCCGGGCGACCCCGGCGGCGGGGCGGAAAGGACAGGGAAGGTGATGAGCATGGAGCCAATCGTCGCGCTGGAGATCGGTACGAGCCGGGTGCGCGTGTTCGTGGGCGAGGCGCGCGAGGACGGCGGATTGATGATCACGGCCGTCGGCGATGCCGCCAGCAGCGGCATGCGCAAGGGGGAGATGTTCCATTTCGAGAGCGTGGGCTCGTGCGTGGAGACCGCGCTGCGGCAGGCGGAAGAAGCCGCCAGCCTGACGATCAACGAGGTGTATCTGGCGATGTCGGGATCGCAGATCGAAGGCCTGCCCAACCGGGGGACGATTCCCGTGGAGGGGGAGATCACGCAGGAGCACGTGAACCACGTGCTGAAGGTGGCCAAGGAGGTGACGCTGCCGCCGGACCGCGAGATCCTGCACAGCATCGTCGGCCAGTTCAGCGTGGACGGGCTGTCGGGGGTGCGTCCGGTGGGGATGATGGGGCGGCAACTGGCGGCGGATGTGCTGATCGTGCATGGCCTGCACTCGCGCATGATCAACCTGGTGCGGGTGGTCAAGTCGCTGAAGCTGGAAATGGCCGAGCCGTTGTTCAGCGGGCTGTGTTCGGCCACGGCGGCGCTGTCGGCGGAGCAGAAGCTGCAAGGGGTGCTGCTGATCGACCTGGGGGCGGGCACGACGGATTACGTGGCGTATGCGCAGGCGCGGATCGCCGATGCGGGGGTGATGGGGGTGGGCGGGGACCACGTGACCAACGACATCGCGCGGGCGTTCCGCCTGCCGATCATGGAGGCCGAAGCCCTGAAGATGCAGCACGGGGATGCGATGGTGAGCGCCGCGGGGCGTACGCGGCGGCTGCCGCTGCCCACGGGCGCCGGCGAGGCGCCGAAGACCGCGAAGCTGTCCGACCTGCAGACGATCATCCACCTGCGCATGGAAGAGACCTTCGGATGGATCCGCGCGCGCATGCAACAGCAGAACCTGCTGCACCTGCTGGGCGGCGGCGTGGTGCTGACGGGTGGCGGAGCCTATCTGAAAAACGCCGCCCCACTGGCCGAGAAGGTGTTCGGCCTGCCGTGCGAGATCGGGGTGCCGCGCAACGTCAGCGGCCTGACCGCGAACCTGGCCGTGCCGGAATATTCCACCGGGGTGGGCGCGGTGCTGTGCGGGTACAAGAGCGCGCGGATGAAGGCGGAGCAGCACCAGGGCGTGCTGCGGCGCATAGGCCAGTGGTTTGGAATCGGTTGAGCGGAGGAGTCAGGTCATGGCGGAACACATCGAACCGGCAAGGGAAGACAGCCGCGGCCCCCGGTGCCGCGTACGGGTGGTGGCCGTGGGGGGGGGCGCGGGGAATGTGTTGGCGCATGCGCTGGCCGACTGGCCGGATCCGCCGCCGGTGGCCGTGGTCAACACGGATTCGCGGGCGTTGGCGGAATCGCCCGTTGACTTGAAAGTCCTGATTGGGCGCACGGTGACCAAAGGGATGGGGGCGGGTGGCGATGCCGAGCTGGGGCGTCTGGCGGCCGGCGAAGACCACGATGCCTTGCGGGCGCTGGTGGCGGATTGCGACCTGTTGATCCTGCTGGCGAGCCTGGGGGGCGGAACAGCCTCCGGCGCGGCGCCGGTCCTGGCCCGATTGGCGCGCGAGGAGGGGTTGTTGACCCTGGCCTATGTGACCCAGCCGTTCATTTTCGAAGGGCTGCGCCGCCAGGAACAGGCCCAGGAAGGGTTGGCGGCCCTGAAGCAAAGCGCGGATGCGGTCGTCTGCCTGCCCAACCAGCGCCTGCATGCGATGCTGCCGGCGGGGACTCCCCTGGGCGAAGCGTTTGCCTTCGTGGACCGAATGATGACCGCGGGCATCCGCGGGCTGTGGACCCTGCTGGCGCGGGTCAACATGTTGAACCTGGATTTTTCGGATCTGCAGAGCCTGGTGGAAAACAGCGGCAACGAATGCTGCTTCGGCTATGGCGAGGGGCAGGGCGCCGACAAGGCGGCGCAGGCCCTGGAAGGCCTGCTGGAAGGGCCGATGCTGGAGAAGGGGCGCGTCATTGCCAATTCCGGCGCGATGATTCTCAGCGTGGCGGGCGGGCCGGACCTGGCCCTTTCCGAGCTGGAGCTGATCCATCGCCGTTTCCAGGAAGCGGCGCGGCCGGGGGCGCGGATTTCCATGGGGGCGGCGGTGCTGGAGGGTTGGGAGGGGCGGCTGGCGCTGACGGTGTTGGCGGCCGAGCATTGGGTTCCTCCGGCCCGGGTACGGCCCGACACGGAGGCGCCGGCGCCGCGGGGCATGTTCGATGAAGTGTCCGGCAAGGAACCGGCGCCGCGCCGGGGCCGCAAAGGCGACCAGCAGCGGGAACTGCCGTTGGGCGCGCCGGGAGGGGACCGCGGCCGGTTCCAGGATGTGGCGCCGACCATCTACGAAGGCGCGGATCTGGACATTCCCACGTTCATCCGGCGCGGTGTCCGGATTCCTTCGTGAGGATAGGCTTGATTTCGGGCCGTCAAACCGGGAAAGTGATCCCCCCTTAACGGAACAAACGATGCGTATGCAAAAGGAGCGAGCGATGAGCAGAGCAACACGGTGGATGCTGGCGGGGGCGATGATGGTGATGACGGTTCCGGCGGCCATGGGGTCGGCGCTGGTGAGCAAGGGATCGAATGAAATCGCGGTGGACGGGAAAGTGGATTTCGCCACGGAACTCGGCACAGAAGTCGAGGTGAAGCTGAAGTACGCCTATTTCGTGTTGGACCGCCTGTCGATTGGGGCGCGCGTGACGGGCCAGAAGAACGATGCGGTCCGGCACCATGGGCTGGGCCTGACGCTGGAATACAATTTTGCGCTGCCGGCCAACTTCAAACCCATGTTCGGGACCGATCTGGTGCCGTACCTTGGGGGCGGGGTGGACTACCGCTATGCCAAATTGTTCAATGAAAACGAAAATGCGGCGGTGTTCATTGGAGAAGGCGGCCTGAAGTTTTTCCTGACCGATACGACGGCCGTGACGTTGTCGCTCGTGGGCGAACTGGCCACGGAGGAAATTTACGCGGATGACCTGGAGTCCACCGACAAGGATTTGAGTCTTCAGCTTGGCATGCGCATGTATTTCTAGCCATTAGACGTCGTGGGTGGCTGGTAGCCAGTAGCCAGAATGAAGCCGGCGGACTTGATTCCTGATTCCGACAGGAGTGGAGCAAGAGGCTGATTCACATCCGATGAAACGCAAACGCGCCGGGGGGGGTGCTTTTTGCCGAGAAAGCGATTGATCTCCCGGCCGGGTTGGGGTATTGATCGGCGAGTTTTCCATTCGAAGGGGGAAGGATGGATGCGGAGGGATGGCTGAGCGGCCTAAGGCACTCGACTCGAAATCGAGCGGGCGTGATGAGCGTCCCGTGGGTTCAAATCCCACTCCCTCCGCCATTTTCTTCATTGGGGATGGGAGTGGTACCCCGGACAGGGATCGAACCTGCGACCTACGGTTTAGGAAACCGCCGCTCTGTCCAACTGAGCTACCGGGGCATCAATTACTTACGACGAATATGCCTAAAAGTGTTGACGGTTTGTTGACAAACTTCGTCCCTATGCTCTATGGTTCTTCGTAGTTCTACATGGAGCCACAAATGAGCCGAAAGCAAAAGCTGAAAATGCCCGTCACGATGGAAAGCGGGATTCCGATTCGCTTCCTGCCCCATCGTAAGAAAAAGCCGTGGATGCTGGACCTCTACAAAAGCGTGCGGACCCGGACTTGTTTCGCCACCGAAGAAGAAGCCCAGCAGGCGGCCATGCGCGAAGCCGGCAATCTGGTGTCCGAGGGGATGCAAGCCCTCGCCCTCTCCCGTGAACAGCGGCTAGACGCGGCGCGGGCTCTCGGGATTCTCAACGGGACGGCCACGCTGGAAGCTGCCGCCGATTTCCTGATGCGGCACTCCGTAGCGGGGGAGGCTGGGAAACCTGTGCGGGATGTCGTGGCCGATTTTCTTCAAGCTAAGCGCGGGGCCAACCGCCGCCCCGATACGCTCAGAGATTCGGAATCCCGCCTCGGGTGTTTCGTGGCGGCGTTCGGAGATCGCCCCCTCGGCACGATTACCTTGCTGGACTTGGAACGTTGGCTGGCCGGGCTCAAGGTCGGGCCTGTGACCCGTGACCATTACCGGCGGTATGCCGTCAGCCTGTTCAAATACGGCCAGCGGCGGGGGCTCTGTGACCGCAATCCCGCCCTCGGGCTGGCCAAGTCCGGGCGGGATGAGAGGATGCCCGCCATCCTCACGCCGAAGCAGGCGCAAAAGCTCCTCGAAGCCGCCCAAGCCCACGCGCCCGAGATGGTGCCTTACTTCGCCGTGGGAATGTTCGCCGGGTTGCGGCCACAAAACGAATTGGCCCGGCTGGACTGGCGGAATATCGACTTCAAGGGAAAGAGCATCATGGTGGACCCGGCCACGGCCAAGCGGCGGCGCTCGCGGTTCGTGAAGATGTCGGCCAACCTGATTGCATGGCTGACACCGTACCGTCAGACCTCGGGGACCATGTTCTATTCCCGCCGCCTGTTTCGCCGGGTGATTGACAAGGCGGAACTCGCAACCTGGACCCCGGACGCTATGCGGCACACGTTCGCTAGCTACCATCTCGTAGCGCACGGCGACGCCAACGCAACCGCCTTGCAACTCGGCCATGCCGGGGCTCCGGGCATTTTGTTCGACCACTACAGAGCCCTCGCCAAGCCGAAGGATGCGCGGGCCTTTTGGAAGATAAAGCCGAAGGCGGCGCGGGTGCTTCGCTTCCCGAAACCTGCGATTGCATAAGGAGCCCGATATGAAATCAGAAGGTAGAATTAAAATGGAAGCCGCCGAAATCGCTATGAGGGCGGCAAGGGCGGCGGATGATTTGCACGACCAACTGGCGAGGGCTAAAACTGCCGATGAACTGGCGACGGTCAAGCGACACGCTTACGATTTGCAAGGGCTATTTCCTATTCATGCGGCACGGTTCGCGGCAATCGTGACCGACATCAACGAGCGACTCAACCCTCGCCCCGACCTTTTATCCGAAGTAAACCGGAAGGCTGACATTCTGGTGCAGGACCGTAAGGCGCAAAAGAAGCGGCGCGGGAGGGCGGCGCGGCAAGCCCAGCGCGACACAAAGGACAGCGGCCTGTGGGACCGCTACGACACTTTCCGGGCCATGCGGGCGAGAATCGAGAAGGGTGAAAAGCAACTTGCGGCCGCAACGGATATCATAGAGGCGTCGAAGGGGAATATCACGCTCCCGCCCGAAACCCTCGTTCGCTATTACCGCGACTGGAAGAAGAAGCGGAAAACGGATTGACGGCTGGATAATCCGCCGAAAGTTGAGGCCCGCAATCGTCAATGGTTGCGGGCTTTTTCGTGCGGAAAAGCGGATTCGGAAAGCGGTCCGTTCTCGGAACGGCCATTTTATACACGTCAGCGCATCCAACCATGCGTCAGCGCCAACAGGCGCGGAAAGCTGACGATGAAAGAACAGACCACAATTGAAGCCGCCGAACGCGGTTTTCTCAACCCCCCGAAATCGGCCAGGTACTTGGACCTGTCCCGCCGCTACCTCGGGCACCTGACCGCAATCGGCGCGATACCCTGCTACCGTCTGGGCAAGCGTTGCGTCCGGTACAGCATTGCCGACCTCAACGCGGCTATGGCTTCGTTTCGCCGGGGGAAATAACCATGACACGCAACGCCAAACAAAAGGCCGCGACCTCGCCAAAGGCCGCGACCAGCAACGCCAACACGCAAAAGAGTACGGGATGCCGATGCGCCGCGCAACTGCATTTCGAGGGATTCCCGCCGCCGCCCAAGCCCAATGACGGGCCGCTTGTGGACTGGCTGGAAGCCAACCCCGGATGGTGGGGACGCGCCTACCTCTGCGCCGCTGTCGGCGTGGATGAACGTACGTTGCGACTGCAGGCGGAACACTCTGCCGGGCGCGTTGTGTTTTCGAGCGGGAGCGGCGGACTCTGCGCGACGATCCACGCGGATGAAATCATGGTGAAGAACTGCGCCGCCGAACTGCGGGGGCGTGGTGCTTCACACTTTCGCCGCGCCGATGAAATCGAAACCGCGTATGCAGGGAATGGCGGTGCGCTGTGAAGCTGTCGAACAAAGTCTCCACGCGGTTCTCTGACGCTCTCCGCGCCTGCCCCTCGGCTGGTGATGGGGTGCACGGCTGGATTCTTTCCTGCGCGAACCTGGCGGCCTTCGCGGGGGTTTCTCCCGCCGATGCCGAACGGGACATCCTCGCGGCCATGACCCGTCCGCCTTCGCCCTCGGCGGAGGTTGGCGCTGCTGTCCGCAAGGCATACGCGGAACACAAGCCGGGAACGACCTTCACGCCCCGGACCATCGCCCCGGCGAAGCCCAAGCCCAAGCCGCTGACGGCGGCGGCGTTCATCGCCCGCGGCGACGGAGCAACCGAAGCCGACTGGCATGAAGCATCCCCCTTCCGTCTTGAATGGGAGCCGGGGCCGCGTGATGCCGCCGCCCTTCTCCGCGTCCTATATAGGCCGTGGGAGTTCGTATTCTGCGGCGAGCGGTACGGCGGCGCGGAGGATGTGCGGACGGCGGCGGATTGGATTGCGGCCTTTGACGATGGCCGTCCCGTTCCGCCTCACTTCGTCGTGAATCCGTTGACGGGCCGGGAGCATCCTCTGGCCGATGGCAAGCTCTCCAAGCGCGGGGATTCCGCTGTGTTGGGCTTCCTGTATGCCGTGGCCGAATTTGACGGCATGGACAAGGCAAGCCAACTCGCGCTTTGGTGGGGCTTCCGCTCTGCGCCGATTGTCGCGCTGATAGATAGCGGCGGCAAAAGCATCCATGCCATCCTGCGCGTCGAGTGCGAAACCCGCGCCGATTGGGAACGGGAAATCGAGGGAACGCTGTTTCCTCGCGTCCTCGTCCCGCTCGGCTGTGATCCGGCTTGCCGGAATGAAGCCCGCCTCTCCCGCTTGCCGGGACATTTCCGCGCCGAAAAACAGGCGTGGCAAAGATTGCTCTACCTCAACCCGGAAGGGACACCCCGCCAATGAAAGCCGTTGAATCCATGATAGCCGAAACCGAAACGACGCAAGCCGACACCCCGGAGGGGGCCGACATCATCCGCCCATATTCAACCCGCGCATGGGATGAACTGGCCCGGATGCATCTGATCCCGCCCGACATCATTTGGGGCGGCTTCGCCCTCGGTGCGTCCTGCGCGATATTCGGGCAAGGCGGGCTCGGCAAGTCGCGTCTCGCGCTAAACATCGCCCGCAACCAAGCCCTCGGCCTACCCTTCGCCGGGCTTCCGACTGCGGCCCGCCCCCTGCGTCATCTGATGATGGGGAGCGAAAACAGCATCCACCGTCTGCAATACGACATCCGCAAGATGAACGTGGGGCTGACGGCGGAACAGATTGCCACGCTCGGGGCGCACGTGAGCCTTGCCACGCTGGAAGGGCCGGAGGATACGCATATCAGCCTTGCCTCTCCCGACAATGTGGAACGGTGGCGGCTGACTCTCGATGAACACCGCCCGGATGTTCTCTGGTGCGACCCGTGGGGCGACATACTGGACGGCGACTCAAACGGCGACGACGACGCACGGAAAACGCTGGCCGTCCTGCGCCGCCTTCTGCGGCGGGTCAACAAGGATGCGGGGCTCGGAATCCTGGCGCACTCGCGCACCGGGGCGGCGAACATCCTACAGGCAATCGGCTACGATGCCGCGAACTTCGGGAAGGGGAGCAAGGCCCTTTACTCCTCCGCCCGTTGCGTGTGGAACCTAGCCCCCGGCGACGAATCGGAGGAGCCGCCCGTTGTCATGGTTCATGCCAAGAGCAACGACACGCGGAAGGAAAAGCCGTTCGCCATCCGCCTAGACCCGGAAACCATGACCTACAATCTGGAGGAAGGATTCGACCTCGACCAATGGCAAGCCGATCTCTCCGCCCGTGCCCGTGGCAAGCGCGGGCCGAAGAAAGGCCCGACCATGACCGAAGAACAGGCCGCCGAAGTCCTCGGGGACAAGGTGGGAACCTCCGCCGAAGTCATCCAGATACTGCGCGACAAGGGGGCGACAAAGGACAACGCAACCGACCTTGTGAAGCGGCTTGTTCTGGCAGGGACATGGGAACAATGGCACGCCCCCGTCAAGAATGGCGCAACCTACGTTGGCCCGCCCGATGGTCTGAAGAAGAAGCGGGCGGAGGTGGCCGACAAGCTCCAAAAGAAGCTCAAAGTTGGATGACTTCCATGAATTCCACGATTAACTGTGGAAACCATGTAAATCATGGGCATGACTTCCCCCCAGCTATACGTAGTAAGCTGGGGAGATCGTGGCCCATGCGCCGGGCGGATTCTCAAAAGAGCAACGGAGCGGAGAAGAAGAAGGGGGGCCGGGCGGGTTCAATCCCTGCCCGGCTCCCGTGCGGTGATTTCGGGAAGCTCGGGCCGGGGGCCGCCGTTGCGCGGGAGAATCTGGGGGGGCGGCGGAAGTTCCAGCCCTGCCGCCTGCGCCCGCTTTTCGATTTCGCGGTAGCGGGCGACCTCAACCAATGTGACCCACGGGCCGCAACTCGCCTTGCTCTCCACCTTCAGCAACGCCTCTCTCGGCAAGAGTGGGGCCATGACTTGCATGAAGAACTTGAGCGGGTTCTGCTTCATGGCCTTGTCCATCGCCTCGGCAAGTAGCTGGGCGTTGTCCTCGCGGTTGCCTACCTCGTCGAGAATCTGCAACGCCCTTTGCCTGCCTCCCGCCCCGTGGGGGCGACCTGCGGGATTTCCCGATTGGCCGGGCTGGAAAAGCCACGGTTTGGGAATCTGTTTGGAACAGTCGGGAACAGCGGTTTCATTCATGGCCGACATCATACACCACACACCCCGAAACCGTCTAAAAAACGCAGTAGATTGACCGCTGGCGGGCTTCTGGCTGGCCGTCCGTGTCGGGGTGTGGGTCGGCGGAGCGGCGCGTCCTCGGGGGCGCAAAGCGCACCAAACGGGGGGAGGTGAATCCGCGAAGCGGAGAGGTACACGGGCGCGAAGCGGGGGGGTGCCAGGTTGCGCCAAAGCATGAGCGGCGCGGGAAACGAGGGGCGACGGTGTAGCCTGCGGAGCCTCGGCCCGCGTTTAGGCTTGCCGCCCGTGCCGTCTGATGCGACGCGCAACGCACAAGCCGCAAGTCGTGGATCCACCGCAAGCGAACGGCAAACGGCCAGACGGGGCGGGCGCAACGTGGTTGGCCCGTGGGCGCGATAGGGAGCGGCGGAGCATCCAAGTCGTGCGGCGTGTAAGGCGGAGCCGCCAAGCTGACAGGGCTTCATCCACGGAAACGGGCGACGGCGACCGGGAGCAGCCGCCTCGGCTGCGTGTCGCCTAGACCGGGACCAACGCGCCGCCCCTCGGGGCGAAGGCGCAAGGGGCGCAAGGCGGGGCGGCTGTTATCCGGCTTCCTTGCGGGCGATTCAATTGAACCAAAGGAAGCCCGTCGCGGTGTCTCCTTCTCCCCCTCCCCCCGACGGGAAATCCGCAACCCGAAAGGGGTGGAGAGGGTGGGGGGTGTTGGGGGGAGGGGGAGGAGGGGAAACGGCGAAAGCCGGATGCCCCGCCGCTCTCATAGGCGGCGACCTTGCCGCTACCGCATCCCATGAACTGCGCCGCGCAAGCGGGCGGATCGAGGCGCGGATGCCGGGTGCGTGGCTCGGCGCCCGCCCCCAGAGGCCAACGGGCCGAAGGGGGCCGGAGCCCGCCAACGGCGGGCGGAGTGGGGCGGCGTACCTCGGACAGTCGCCGGGAGCCGGGGCGCGGGCTGGCGGCGGGTGCAATCGTGGGCGGCGGAAGGGGCCCACCTCGGCCCGTGGAGCCGTCCGCGCCTCCTGCGCCGCCGCCGTGGGGCTGTGGTGCATTCTGGCGCGTCGGTTGCCGGGACCGGGGCGACGGCGGGGGCCGGGGCTGGTCGGAGGTCTGCGTCGAATCTGGTGCGCTCCCCGAAAGTGTTGACGGTCTGTTGACAAACTCGGGGCTTAAAAGTGCCATTATGCGCCAAAACTGCCCCTCTCCCGAAAACGGCGATATTCTCTAGGTAAGTCGCGTTTCTTCAATACAGGCTTGGAGATTCGTCAACGGGCTTGGTGCGGGTTTGGGGTGGCCGTCGCGGTTTAGGAAACCGCCGCTCTGTCCAACTGAGCTACCGGGGCGATGGCGAGGCTGTTTCAACCATAAAAGCGGGGGGGGATCAAGTCCGCTATTGCCGCCGGCGCGCAAAGGCCGTAATTTTCGAGCTTTGGAGGAGGAGCGGAACATGGCCTTGACGTACATCCCCGTGGCTTCGAACATGCACGACCGGCAGGCGTTGGCAGGAATGCTGGAGGAGTCGGAGCGGGCGTTGGCCGCGCTGGGGTTGCGTCGCGCCGATGCCGCAATGGCGGATGCGGAGGGAGCGGAGTTCACCTTCATCCAGACGGGGGGCGTGGAAGCCGATGTCGTGCGCCGCCACCGGTGCCGGATGCAGCAGGGCCGGGGGGGGCCGGTGCTGTTGATTGCGCACCCGGCGCATAGCGCGTTGGCGGCCTCGCTGGAGGTTTTGGCCCAGGTGCGGCAGGAGGGGGGCGACGGGCGCATCTATCTGCTGCGGGGCGGGGACGATTCCTCGACGTTGGCGGAGATTGCGCAGACGGTGCGGTGCCTGGAGGCCAACCGCCGGCTCGCGGAGGACCGCATTGGACTGGTGGGGGCAAGCTCGGATTGGCTGGTGGCGAGTTCGCAGCGGCCGGAAATCGTGGCGGCGCGGTTCGGCATGAAACTGCTGCCGCTGGGCCTGGATGAACTGCGGGCGCACATGGCGAGGGATTCCGCACCGTCGGCGGGTCCGGAATATGCCGTCTGGGAGAAGGCGACGGGACGCGACGGGGTGACGAAGGAATCGTTTGCGGGGGCCGTGGGGGTGTACCGGGGATTGAAGGAGCTGGTGCGCATCCATCGGCTTTCCGGCGTGAGCGTTCGTTGTTTCGACCTGGTGGTGCAGGACAAGATTACGGGATGCCTGGCGCTGTCGCGGCTGGCGGACGAGGGAATCGCGGCGGGCTGCGAAGGCGATGTGCCGTCGGTGATCCTGCTGCGCTGGCTGTGGCACTTGACGGGACAAGCGGGGTGGATGGCCAATCCGTCGGACTTGGAACCGCGCACGGGAAGGGTGTTGCTGGCGCACTGCACCGTTCCGCTGGGGTTGGTGACGGAGCACCGGTTGACGACGCACTTTGAATCGGGGCTGGGGGTCGGGATCGACGGGACGCTGCCGCCGGGGCCGGTGACGCTGCTGCGCCTGGGCGGGGCGGGGCTTGACCGCTGGTGGGGGGCGGAGGGGGAGGCGCTGGAAAGCCTGCATGGGGAGGGGCTGTGCCGGACGCAAATCCGCGTGGGCGTGGAGCCTTCGGCGGCAACGGAACTGCTCCGGCGTCCGTTGGGCAATCATGTGGTGCTGGTGCGGGGGCATGTGAAACGTCTGTTCCAGGAGGCGTTCGACTTGCAGGCGGGCGTGTGTTCGCAGTTGCAGGAAAAATCTTGAGAGCGTAGGGTCATGGGCATGAAGCGTCTGGGAATACATCTTCTGGTGATGCTGGCGGGCGTAGGCGCGCAGGGGGCGCCGACGGTCCGGCCTTTTTCGGATTACCAGGTGATTCTGGACCGGAGGCCGTTCGGGGTGCCGCCGGCGCGGGCGCCGGAGCCGGAGCGGGTTCTGCCGGTTCATGAATCGTTTGCCGCGCAGATGCAGTTGTCGGGGATCGACGATTTGGACGACGGGAATCTGCGGGTGACGGTGATCGACCGGAAGGACAACAGCTATTTTTCGCTGGTGGTGGGGGAAACATCCGACAGCGGGATCGAGCTGATGGACGTGGATTACGAGGAGGAAGAGGCGGTCCTGAAGAAAGGGGAGGAGGTCGTGGTGTTGCGGATGAGCGGGGCCTCGGGCACGCAGGTGCTGTCGACCGCCGAGCAGCAGGAGCGAATGAAGAGCGCGGAAACCCGGCGCTTGTCCTATGCCGAGCGTCGGCGCCAGCGGATGCTGGAGCGGCAGAAACCCGTGGAAGTGCCCAAGCCCATTTATACCGGGGAAGAGCTGGAGAAGCATTTGCAGGACTACCAGATGGAAGTCATTCGGCAGGGATTGCCGCCGCTGCCGGTCCAGTTGTCCCCGGACCGGGATGCCCAGCTGGTGGCCGAAGGGTTTTTGCCCGAGCTGGATGAGGAAGGCTTCGAAATCGAATACGACGAGGAAGAGTATTACGACGAAGAGTATTAGTTCTGCCCCGCTTGAGCTTCTGGCGGCGGGGAAGCATATGCGCCTGGTTGTCCGCAACCGGTGGGAATATGTGGAGAGGCCGGGGATCACGGGCATTGTGGTGATTGTGGGGCTGACGGACCATGGGGGGATGGTGCTGGTGAGCCAGTGGCGGGAACCGGTGGGGGCTTGGGTGGTGGAATTGCCGGCCGGGTTGGCGGGCGATGGCGCGGGGGGGGCGGAGGAAGATCTGGACCGGGCGGCGTTGCGGGAGTTCCAGGAGGAGACGGGTTTCGAGGCCACGTCGGTGGAGCCGATCCTGAACGGGCCGCCCAGCCCGGGGATTTCCAGCGAAATCGTGACCTTTTTCCGGGCGCGCGGATTGCGGCGAAGGAGCAAGGGGGGAGGGGAGCCCGGGGAAGGGGTGCGGGCGCACGTGGTTTCGCTTTCCTGCCTCGATCATTGGCTGGAATCCATGCGGGACAAGGGCTATCTCGTGGATCCCAAGGTATTGGCGGGGGCGTATCTGTTGCGGCAAGAAATCGACGAGTGGATGCATGAGTGACGCGCCGACAGTCGTCCATGGATCGGAAGTCCGGAAGCCGAGTGCGGCCGTGGACGTGCATGTGGTGCCGGAGGGCCAGCGAATTTCCCTGGGTGCGCCCAGTCTGCTGGCGTTGCCGAATGGCAAGCTGCTGGTGGCCTTTGACCAGACCGGGCCTGATGTGAAAGGGTTGGGGGGCAAGCGGGGGCATGACGCGAAGCGCAACCGCTGGATGCAAGGGCGGGTCATGGTGTCCGGAGATGGCGGGAGCAGTTGGCAGCTGGCCACGACCTATCCGTTTCGGCGCGCCAGCCTGTTTCGCGATGGCGGGGATGTCTATCTGCTCGGCGAAGCGTCGGGGGGGCTGGTGCTGATGCGGTCGCCGGACGGGGGGGGGAGTTGGACGGCGCCGCTTGAATTGACGGGGGATCTCGATTTGTGGCTTTCCCCGACAGGCCTGCTGGCGGAAGCGGGCCAATGGCTGTTTCCCTGCCAGATGCCCTTCGGCGGCGGAATGGGACTTGTGGTGTGGCGAGCCGCGCAAGGGGCCAGCCTGATGAACCGGAAGGCGTGGGTTCAGGGGCCGGTGTCCAAACCGCTGGCCGAGTGGATTCCGGCGGTGCCGGAGGCGGGTACGGGCATTCCGGCGGGAGGAATCCGCCCGGCTTGGCGCGATCCGGTTCTATTCAAGGTTATGGATGACCGTCATCCTTGGAGCGAAGAGGGGGCGGTGCATGTGGTCGGGGCTACGACGAGCGGCAGGCAGCACTGGGCGGCGTTGTTGAAGTTGGCAACGTCCGGACTGGCGGTGGATCTTCAGAAGACGCAGGACGGGCAGCCCTGGACATGGATTCCGCTGCCAGGCGGGCATGACAAGTTCGATTTGGTCGGGGATGAATCCAGTCGCGCGCACTGGTTGGCGGGGAGCCAGGGAGGGGCGGGGCTTCCGCTGGGGCATGATGCGGCGAACGAGGAGGGGCTGCACCGGATCGGGTTGTGGTCGTCCGGCAATCTGGTGGATTGGCATTTTCGGGGCACGGTGCTGGAGGGGGGGGAGGGTCCTGCGGGAATCCGATGCGATCCCGCCATGGCGGTGAGCGGGGCGGATCTCGTCGTGACGTGCCGGGCAGGGGGGGCGGGCAGCCGGAACGCGCGGGAGAGCACTCGGATCCTGTGCGGACGCATCCCGCAGTTCCGTGCGAAGAACGGTTGATTTTGCACGTGATTATTCCTTGGGTCTTCGATAAGCTTCCCCTCATTCTGTTGGGAGATTTTTTACATGAATGAAGGCGACATGGTGAAGAGTCCGGAACGCTTCCGTTGGCTGGTACTGGGAGGCCTGGTGGCGGGAGCGTTGGGCGTATATGCGGCCACGATGTGCTGGGGGGCATTCCCCGGCCTGCCGGCCAAAAGTCTGGCATGGCACATGTGGCTGGACGCATTTCCATCGCTTCTGGACGGATTGTGGGGGCGGCTGGTCCGGTTGTGCGCGGCCGCTTCCGGCGGGAAGGTATCCGCCTGGATGGGGGCGCTGAGCGGACTGTTTGGCGCGGGCGGCGTGGCGCTGTTGGCCGCCCTGATGATGCGGGTGCGCTATTCGATGCACGATGTCCATGATCCGGACGAAGTCCAGCGGGAGGCGCAGGCCCGGCTATTGGCGGGGCTGACCGCTGGATTGTTCCTGATGTTCAGCGTTCCCTACTGGGTGATGTCCACCCGATCGCTGCCGGGCACTTTCCACCTGCTGCTGTTGCTGGGGACGGCCTGGCTGTTTTCGGAGTATCAGCGGACCGGGCGGGTTGCGTATCTGTACGCGATGGGGCTGGCGTACGGGGTGGGGCTGACCGAGTTTGCCACGTTCTGGGTGTTGGCTCCCCTGGCGGGCATCCTCGTCATCCGGGCGATGCTGCAGCGGGCGGAACTGAGCTGGGCGGTGCTGATGCGGGTGGGGCTGTGCCTGATTCCGGGATTGCTGCTATATGTCGGGAACGCCTGGACGTTATGGAGCCATTCGTCGGTTGGCTTGCGCGGTTTTTCCTCCATGTGGGGGGTGATCTGGTACATGTGGCGAGACCAGTGGAATCTCGTGATCGGGGGCCCGTTCATCATCGTGGCCTTATTGTCTTCGGCCCCGTGGGCGGTTCTGTTCCTGCTGCGGGGCAAGAAACCGGCCTGGCGCTATTCGGCCTGGCAGGTGATTCTTCGGCTGGTGGTGTTGTCGGTGTCGTTGTTCGCGCTTTTCTATCTGGACTTTCACGAATTGCTGGAGGCGGTCGCGCCTGACGTTGCCGGCGGATTGCCGTCGATCGGCCTGTTCCATCCGATGGGGACGCCCTACATGATCCTGGCGGCCTGTGCGGGGTATGTCGCCGGGGAGTTTTGGGTGATGGGCCAGGTGCGCGAGCACCGGAACGCGGGGGTGGGGCATCCCTTGCGCCGTTTTCTGGGAGGGCTGGGGGCCCTGCTGCCCGTGGCCGCCCTGGTGGCCGGAATTCGGAACGGACCGGTGGCGGATGGGCGCCCGGGGGCCATCATGGATGAAATGGCTGCCGTGGTGCTGGACGATCTGGAGGGGCGCGACGTGCTGCTGTCGAACACGGCCATGGATGACAACGTGAGCCTGATGGCGAAGCAACGGAATCTGGGGCTCACCGTAGTCAGCCTGCCCCAGACGGGATCGAGCCTCTACCGGAAGCATTTGGCCCTGGTGTTCCCGGAAGCCCGCCAGCAGGCCTTGCTCCAGGTGGGGTTCGGAGCCTTCCTGCAGGATTTCCTGGGCCGGGACGAGGGATTGATGCGGACGGCATCGCTGGACGACGCGGATTCTCTGCGGGAATTCGGCTACATGGTGCCCGACCGGCTGGTGTTCCGGGCGGAGACCTCGCCGGAACGGATCGACTGGAGTGCCTTGCAGGCGTCGCAGAAACCCTTTTGGGCGAGAATGGAGGCGTTGGGCGCAGAGCCGTGCGATCCGCGCAATCCCGCGCATGGCTATCGGCAGTATGTGCTGCGCCTGGCCTCGAAAGTGGCCAACAACCTCGGGTTTACCCAGTTGGACCAAGGGGATGTTCCCGGCGCCATCGAGTCGTTCGAGCAGGCGAGGCGGCTGCATGCGGACAACGTGAGTGCGCTATTGAACCTCATGACGATTTCCCAGACCCGGGAAATGGCCGAGGCAAAGGATTTCGAAGCGGAGTGGAACGACTTCAAGGAACGCCACATGGACAGCCGTGTGATGTGGTCGCTGGGGGCGATCCACGGCTATGTGCACAACACCGGCTATTTGGTCCGGCATGGGTTGATGTGGGCGGTTTCCGGCAAGCCGCGCATGGCCGAGGCGGAACTCCGGCGCGCTTCCGGGAACCAAGGGGTCAGCCCCGAGGTGAAGGCCTTCCTGGCGCGGGCCTATCTGCACAGCGGGGATGTCCAGCGTGGCGCCGATTTCTACCAGCAGATCCTGCAGGAGAATCCGCAGGACGTGAAGGCGATGCTGATGCTGGCGGAGATCGCCATCGGTGCCGGGGACGCCGAGGAGGCGGAACGCATGCTGGTGCGCGCCGAAGAGGCGGGCCTCCCGCCGGAGCGTCTGGCGTTCGAGCGGGCCATCCTGGCCTACATGAAGGGCCATGCCGATGACGCGCTGGCCAGCCTGAAGGCGATCGTGGAGCGGGACAAAAAACAGGTGCAGGCGTGGTCCTTGCTGGCCATGATGACCTCGGACGGGCGCGATCCGGAGACCTATGAACAAGCCTTGAAGGCCATTCGGGACCAGCGCGGTTCCAACCCCGACATCCGGCTGATGCTGGCCGAACTGAACATGCGGCGACAGCAGTGGGCAGAGGCGCGTGCCGAGCTGGAACAGGTCACCCGGATGAATCCGCGGCTCATCCGCGCCTGGGAATTGCTGGCCACGGTGGATTTTCAGGAGCGCAAGCGGGAGCTGGCCGAAGACCACGTTCGCATCCTGCTGACCCTGGATCCGGGCAATTTCACCGGGAATCTTCTGCTGGGGTCCTTCCAATACGCGAGGGGGCAAAACGCCTTGGCGGAATCTTCCTACCGCGCGGCCCTGGAAGCCAAGCGGGATTCCATGGCCATGAACGACCTGGCCTATCTGCTGCTGCTCAAGGGCGAGGACATGGACGAGGCGCTGGCGTTGGTGAACGAAGCGTTGGACAAATCTCCGGCCAATCCGATGTACCTGTCGACCCGCAGCGAAATCCTGTTGCACCTGGGGCGTCTGGATGAAGCGGAAAAGGACCTGCAGCAGGTATTGGCGGCATGGCCGGACCACACCCAGAGCCTGTTGCTTTCGGCGCGGATGTACGCGGCCCGCGGCCAGGCGGCCGCCGCCCTGGAATTGGCGGAGTCCCTCCAGGGCCGGATCAGCGAATTGCCCCCTGAAAAGCAAGCCGAACTAACGGATTTCCTGCGCCGGCTGCGCTAGGCGGACGCGGGCGCGGACGAGGCGGGCGCAACCCCGGAATCCCATGGATCGGCCGATCCCCAGCCCCCGTCGATGGAAGGTCGCGGGGATTGTCCCGATGGGGCTGGCCGCGTTTGCCATGGCGCTGTATGCGGCGACGTTGAGTCCGGTGCCGTTTCCGGGATTCCCGGCCCAGGTTCTGATGGAGCAATTGCGGCTGGAGACCCAGGTTCCCGTGCTCCCTCCGCTCTGGGGGATGCTGGTGCGGGGGTTCAGCCGTCTTTCGTTTCTGCCCTTGGCGGCATGGATGGGCGGATTCAGCGCCTTGTGCGGGGCGGCATGCGTGGGTCTGTCGGGATGGTTGATGCTGAGAGTCCGCTACCGGGGGCTCTCCGCGGACGACGGGGAAGATCGCACCCTCAGTGAAGCCGAGGCACGGGTACTTTCGGCGGGCGTCACGGGGTTGTCGCTGGCCTGCGGCATCCCCTTCTGGGTGGCCGCCACGCGGTCGCTTCCCGAAATGTTCCAGTTGCTGATGCTGATTTTGGCGGTGTGCGTGTTTTCCCGGTATCAGCAGCAGGGACGGATTCGCCAGCTGGCGGCGCTGGGATTGCTCTTCGGAGCGGGGATAGCGGAATCGGCGACGTTCTTGCTGTACTTGCCGGTGGCCGTGCTGGCCGTGCTGCGCGATGAATATCGAAACGGCGTGCTTTCGGAGGGGCGGCGACATCTTGCATTCGGGGGGGGGGTGCTGGCCGGACTTCTGGTGTACGTGATTCATGCCGGCTGGCGGATGGCGTTCTGGGCGTCTCCGGGGGAGGGCGGCATGATCGCGATGCTGGCTCAAACCGTGCGCGAGCAGGTGGCGGGACTCTTGCTGGTCCGCTTCAACATGGGCTTTCTCGCGCTGATGATCCTGTCGATTGTTCCCTGGTGGATGATCTTCGTGGTCTCCCGCCGATCGCCCTGGTTCTATGATCTCGACCAGATCGCGGTCCGGTTTGTATTCCTGGGGGCGCTGCTGGCGGTGTTGTTCAACGCGCCGTTCGGTTTTTGGAACCTGCTGGGGATCCGCTACCTGATGCTGCCGTCCCAACTGCTGGTGGCCGCCTGCATCGGATACATGGCGGGGGAGTGCTGGATCCTCGGGGGCTGCCGGTTGCCGTCCGATGCCTCGGTCTTGAGGAAAGGCGTGCGGGGGGTGTGCCGGGGG
>CAYODC010000004.1:0-9033 GCA_964402575.1 uncultured Verrucomicrobiota bacterium | reverse complement strand
CTACCGGGCGGTGGGGGAGATCCTGGACCGGATGGGCGAGCGCGACATCCTGTTCACCGACGGCCTGCTGGATGACGTGATCCGGCTGGCCGCGCGGGAACGGCGCCAGCCCTTGACGATTCTGGACGTGAACAAGATGGATTCCCCGATGTACCAGAAGCAACAAGCGACCCAGTTCAGCGAGGCGCCGGTGAGGGATGCGTTGGCGGAAGGCCGGATCCAGGCCTTTCTGGAAGCGCTGCTGCAGACGGAAACCGGAGGGGCCCGCGTGGCCATCCTGGACATGCCGGATGGCTTCCGGCCCTTCGGCCACCTAGTTCCCGATGCCTTGCTGTACCGGCTGGAGACCGATTTCAGCGACAAGGATCTTGCCGCGGTTGCCGCGGGACAACGGGTTTTCCAAGAGAAGATGGAACGATTGGCGGCCCGGCGCGTGCCCAAGGGGAATCCTCTCCATGGGTATCACCGGGTGTTGCTGGCGCAGGCCTCCAAACTCGCCAACAACCTGGGGGTGATGCAGGCGGAAGCGGCATGTCTGGAAGACGCCGCGGGCTCATTCCGCCGGGCGCTCGGGATGGACCCCGAGAACCTGAGTGCGCGGATGAACCTCATGGAGGTGGCGCGCCGGCAGGGATGGCCGGAATGGAGCACGATGGAGCAGGATTGGCCGGAATGGCTGAACCGGGGCTGGTCGTTCCGCTGGGCGCTTTCCATGCGCTACGGCTATCTCTGGAATGCGCGGGAATGGATGAAGCGGGGGCAGGCCTGGGCGGGTTCGGGCATGGCCATGGCCGTTGAAGGCAGCCGGCGAAGAGAGCCGGTGGTGGATTTGCGGGAAGTGGAGCGGGTCCAGATGATCGAACAGGCGTATGGGCAGTGGGGCGAGTCGGAAATCGATGAAACCCAATGCCGCAAACGGCTGCTTCAAAACGACCGGGACCGCCATGCGCTGCGGGCGCTCTTCATCCTTTCGCTCATCCGGAACGACATGGAAGCGGCGGAAGCGTATCTTCTGGAGGCCGCAGAAACGGGGTTGGATGCCGATCTGCTGGCGTTTGACAGGGCCATGCTGGCGTATGGCCGGGAAGGCCGCGAAGCTGCCATCCACGCATTGAAAGAGCTGGTGCGGGAGAATCCATCCATGGATCGAGGCTGGCTGGCGCTCGCCTTGCTGTCGGAACGGCCGACCGCCACGAACCGCCAGGCGATGAAGCACCTGCAGAACCTGCCGGACGGGGATGTGGTTTTTCACACGACCGTCGCCTGGCTCCGGATGGCGCATGGGGAGTGGGAGACCGCCCGGAAGGTGCTGGAGGCCGCGGTGCACATCCAGCCGCGGGACCGGATGACCTGGGAGTGGATGTACATTCTGGGGCAGGTGCAAGGCAGCGACCGGCTGGTGCAGACCAGCCGGCAGACCTTGGTGAGCGGGAAGCCGGGCCACCCGCTCCAAGTCATCCAGGACCTGTTCCCGCTGATCCGGGACCGGAACTGGGAGGCGGTGGAGTCGGTGTTGCGCGAGGCCCTCCGCAAAGAGCGCCATCCGGAACTGCTCAATGCGCTGGGGAATCTGGTTGCGGAGCGGGGCGGGAATGTTTCGGAAGCCGTGGCGATGGTGGAGGAGGCGTTGGTGCGGCAGCCGTTCAATCCGCGGTTCCGTTGCGCCCGGGCGGAGTTGATGCGGAAGGCCGGAAACATGGAGGAGGCGATCCGGGATGTGCAATCGGTGCTGGAACTGCTGCCCGGCGATCCGCTCGCCTTGCTGATGATGGCCGAGTATCAATTGGGCAGGGGCCAGCGGGACCAGGTTGACGAATGCATGCGCGCCCTGGAGGCCCGGGAATCGAGTCTGAGTCCGGAGCACCGGTTCCGCATGCGGATGTTGAGGAAGGCGATTCAACCGTGAGTTCCTTTCCTCCCAGCGAGGATCCTGCCGAGGGAGAAGGGTTCCAGTTCTTCCCGGAACGGGAGAAGCACTCCGTGCTGGAAGGCCGCGATCCGCACGAGTGGATCAAGGGGGACCCCTTGGCGAAGCGGTTTCCGAGGGATTGGCAGATCGGACTGTTCCTGTGGATTGCCTCATTTGGATTGTATCTGGCCTCGCTGTGCTGGACGGCCTTTCCGGGGCTGCCGACCCATCTGTTGCTGCAGCATCTGCGCCAGGAGGTGAATCCCTATGCCTTGGATACGATGTGGGGCTGGGTGGTGAAACTGGCGATCCGCGCCCCCGCCATGTCGGTGGGCGGGTGGACCGGCCTATTTAGTGCGGCATGCGGGGCCACTGCGGTGACGTTGATGGGGCGCCTGATGATGCGGGTGGGCTATCTGGTCCGCAACGAGCCCGGGGTGAACACCCTTCTGCGCGAAGCCCAGGCCCGGCGGCTATCCGGCTTGGTGGCGGCGGTTTTCCTGGCCTGCTGCATTCCCTTCTGGGTGGTATCGACCCGGTCGCTGCCGGGGTCGTTCCATGCCCTGATGCTGCTGATGGCGGCCTGGTTGTTCTCCCAGTACCAGCATGGCGGGCGGAAGCGATATTTGGCCCTGCTGGGTCTGGCGTACGGGATCGGGATGGCCGAATCGGCGACGTTTCTGGTCTTTCTGCCGGTGGCCCTGTTCCTGGTGGCCCGCGAAATGTTCCGTTGGCAGGCGCTGAAAACCTGGCGTCCGCAACTGGTGATTTGGGGGAGCCTGCTGGCCGGGCTGTCGCTGTATGCGGTATTCGCGCACCTGCTGTTCCGTCATTCGGTTCATCTGGGAGTCATCAGCACGCGGTGGGAGGCATTGGCCCAGATTCTCCGGGCGCAGATGGATCTGATTGTGCGCATTCGTTTCTTCAATGGGTTCCTGGTGACGATGTGCCTGGCGCTGATTCCCTGGATCACCCTTTTCGTGTTGTCGCGCCGGTCGCCGTGGTTCTACGACGTGGGGCAGGTGCTGGTCCGGATCGTTCTCCTGGGGGGCTTGCTGGGGGTATTGTGGGATGCCCCGTATTCCCCGTGGAACCTGATGGGCATGAACTACCTGGTGGTGACGCCCTATATGTTGATGGCGGTGTGCACGGGGTATATCGCCGGCGAGCTGTGGATACTCGGGGAAATCCAAGTGATGGTGGACACCTCCCGGGCGATCCGGTGGAGACGCCATGCGGCGAGCGCGCTGGCCCTGGCGCTGCCGTTTGCCGTCCTGGCGGCCGGCATCGCGAATTGGGAGGTGGTGGACGGCCGGTATGGAGGAGCGGTGGAGGAAGCCGCCCAGAAGATCGTGGAGCGGCTGAATGGCCGCGACGTGCTATTTTCCACCGGGGTTTTCGACGAGACGCTCCGGCTGCTGGTGCGGGAGAAGCGGATTCCGGTCCGCTTGATCAGCGTGCCCCGGGTTCAATCGCCGCCGTATCTGCGGCAGTTGGGCCGGACGTTTCGCCAGGAGGAATTGCGGGTGCCGCTCGAGCAAGGCGCATTCGGGTTGTTCCTTGACAATCTGCTGCTGTCGGATGAAGGCGTGGCGCGGACGGCCATCATCGATATGCCGGACGTGTTCCGCGAATACGGCTATTTGATTCCCGATGGATACCTGTACCGCCTGGAGACCGACGAGAAAAGCATCGATTTGCCGGGCCTGATCGCGTCGCAGAAGCCGTTCTGGGAGGAAGCGGGAAAGATCGTGCTGCACACGGCGCCCCCGCGGAACCTGGCGCGGCCGTTCCACGATTCCCTCCGCCTGCTGGCGTCGAAAGCGGCCAACAACCTCGGGGTGATGCAAGCCGAACGGGGAGACCTGGACGGCGCCCTGGCCACGTTCCGGTCTTCCCGGAAGATCTATCCCGAAAACGTCAGCGCGCGGATGAACCTGCTGGAGATGGGGCGGGAGCGTTCGTTGCCGGAACAAAGGGAGTTGGAAGCCGAGTGGAAGGACTACCTGCGAGACATAAAGGCCCGGCGCTGGGCCTTGTCCGGTCAGTACGGCTATGTCTGGCGGGCCCGCGAATGGGTTCGCCGGGGGGAGGTATGGGCACTGTCCGGGGCTCCGGTCGCCGAAGAAGCGGCCCGTCGCAAGCCGCCTCCGATCGAGGACAAAACCAAGGGGCGCGTGCCGATCCTGGACCGCGTGTATTTGCAGTGGGGGGTCGATGGAAAGAGCGAGGATCACTTCCGGCAGCGGCTGGCCAAGAGTGAAAAGGACACGGTCGCCCTTCTGGAGCTGTGCCGGATGGCGTTGCGCAGGACGGATCCGGAAGCCGCCGAGGCGTACATTGGAGAAGCCTTGCGGATGGGGTTGAGCGCGCAGGAGGTCTTGTTCGATCGCGCCATGGTGCAGTATGTGCGCGATGACACGGCGGGCGCCGTTGCCGCCCTGGACGACCTGTCGCGCGAGCATCATGGCGATGTCCGCATCTGGATGGGGCTGCTGCTGTTGACCGAACCGGACGATCCCCGGAACCGCGATGCCCTGAACATACTGAGGAACCACCGCGCCGCGGATTATTCGGTCCGGCTTTCGCTGGCCCAGGTCTTTCTGGACCGCCAAGACTATCCGGAAGCCCAGGCGGAACTGGAAAAAGCGCTGCAGATCGATTCCCGCAGCCGGATCGGCTGGGAGATGATGGTGACGTTGGCGGAGGAGAGCGGGGACAAGCGGCTGATGTCCTTCAGCCTGCGCGCGTTGCTCAAGCGGGATCCGGAGCACTACCTGCAGTACCAGAACGAAGGGGTCGCCCAATATGAAAAGGGCAATCTGGAGGCGGCGGAAGCCGCGTTCCGCAAAGGTGTCCAGCGCAAGCGCGACGCCACATTGCTGAACAATCTGGCCCATGTGATTCTGACTCGGCGGGGGGATTTGCCGGAGGCGTTGGCGTTGATCAACGAGGCCATGCGGCGGCAGCCGGGCCTGGCCGGGCTCTTCACGACCCGGGGGGAAATCCACATGGCCATGGGGCGCTTTTCCGATGCCCGCGCCGATTACCAGACGGCCCTGCGGAAAAAAGGCTGGGATGCCGAATTGCTGTTCAAGCTGGTGCAAAGCTACGCGGGGCTGGGCGACCGGACGCGCATGGCCACGCTGGCCCGCTCCCTGCGGGCGCGGGAAGGGACTCTAACGGAGAATCAACGGCAGCGGCTGGAGGAACTGGAAGCGCGGTTGCGCGGAGCGGTCCGGCTATGATCTGTGGCGCCAGGCCCGGCGGATTTCAGCAGGATCCAGTGTTCGGAAATCCGTTTCGATGGCGTCGGCCTCCGCCAATTCCCGGCGGTCGTGGCTGGTGAGCAGGGCGATGGCGTTCATGCCGGCGGCATGGGCGGCCCGGATGCCTGCCGGGGCGTCTTCGAACACCAGGCAATTATGCGGGGCCGCGCCGAGGAGCCGGGCGGCGGCCAGAAAGATGTCCGGGGCGGGTTTGCCCCGCTGCACGTCGGCGCCGGAAACCGTGGCGAGGAACTGGTCTTGCAGGCCCAACGCCTGCAGGCAGAGATCGACATTTTCGCGGGGAGCGGAGGATCCCACGGCGCAGGGGATGCCCAGCCGACGGGCGGTTTTCACGAAGTCCTGGACCCCGGGAATGGGGGGGATGCCGCGGGACCGGATCCATTCCCGGTAAAGGGCTTCCTTTTCGGATCCGATTTGGAGGGCGTGTTCCTCGGAGACCGGCCAGCGCAGCAGGTCGCGGATCACGGCGGAGGTGCGCAAGCCGCATTTGCCGATGTGGTCGGGATCGATGCAGTCGAATCCGTGCCGCCGGGCGACTTCCTTCCAGGAATCCACGTGGAGGCGGTTGGAGTCGACGACGACGCCGTCGAGATCGAACAGGAAGGCGGGGATGGAGGCGGGGGGAGCCATGCCGGGTCAGGCCAGGCCGTCGGGGGTGAACGGGATCGGATAGATTTCGCCGATGGTGGTCAGGCTGATATGGCGGATCTTGCCCTGGCGGGTCAGGTTGATGGCGATGATCCGGGCTTCGGGGCCGGTGGAGAATTCGCGGATTTTCTGGCGGCAGAGGCCGCAGGGGAGGGCGTAGCCGTTGCTGGACTGGACGGCGCAGGCCAGGGTTTTCAGCTTGAACACCCCGGACTTGATCATGCCGTTGATGGCGTCCATTTCCGCATGGGTGGTCAGGGTGAAGTCGATTGTCTCGATGTTGCATCCGACATGGATGCGGTTGCGGATATCGAGCAAGGCCGCTCCGCACTTGTAGTGGGAGAACGGGGCATAGGCTTTCTCGCGCACGGCCACCGCCTGCTGGACGAGGCGCCGGTCGCGGACGCCCAGGTCGTTGAACTTGATTTTTTGCATAGGGCGGGGAATCTACCCTAGGCGGTGGCGGGTGGCAAGCGGGCGTCATTTTCCAGGGCGTTGCGCAGGGCCACGAACAGCGAGTGGGCGTCGGGGGCCTGGGCGAGCTGGCGGCGGATTTCGGGCCGGGCCATGGTCCGCGCGATCTGGGCGAGGATCTGGACGTGGAGGTCTTCGGCGCCGGCGGCGCTGGCAAAGAAGAAGACGTGGTGGACCGGTTCGGCATCGGGGGCGTTCCAATCCAGGCCTTCCGAGGAATGGGCGTAGGCCAGGATGGGATTCCGCAGGTTGTCCAGCCGCACGTGGGGGATGGCGACGCCGGATCCGATGGCGGTGCCGAATTCCTGTTCGCGCCGGAGGGCGGCTTGCAGGATGGGCTCTTCGGAGGGGGTGTCGGGCCGGGCCGCGATGCGGGCCGCGAGGAGGCGCAGGACATCGGCGCGGGACGCCAGGGCGGGCAGTTCCGCAAAAATGGCGGCTTCATCCAGGAACTGGAGGGGGGAGACCTTGCGGCGGCGGGCGAGGGACCGGGCCATCCAGGGGCCCATGACGATGGAGGAGAACACCGCGCTGAACACGATGGCGACGAAGATCGGCGGCGTGACGAGGCCGGCCTCGAGGGCGAGAAGGGCGACCACGATTTCCATCATGCCGCCGGGGGTATGGGCAATGGAGATCAGGTCGCGGTTCACCCGCGGCACATTGGCCAGGCTCACGCCCAGCCAGGCCCCCAGGTAGCGGCCGCCGATGCCGGCCAGGCTGATCAGGGCGACCAGTCCCCAGTGGAAGTGGACGGCAAAGTCGATTTTGAGGCCGATGTTGGCGAAGAACAGGGGAACAAAGAGGGAGTAGACCATCTGGGCGATGACGCGGCGGGTGTCTTCGGAGAGGCTCCTGGCTTCGCCGGCAACGACGCCGGCGAGGAAAAAGCCGAACAGGGCGTGCACGCCCAGGTGGTGGGTGATGACGCCAAACAGCAGGCCCAGCAGGGCCGTGACGGTGAGGGAGCTGGCGGGTTCGGGGAACCGGCGGTTCTTCAGCGTATCGAAGACGCGGGTGGAAAAGCGGCGGCCGGCGGTCAGGACGAGCGCGGAGAACCCCAACGTGCCGGCCAGCACGAGAAAGATGGGGCCGAGGGCGACGGAGGTCTGCGTGAAGAGGCCCAGGATGATGGCGAAGAGCACCCAGCCGATGATGTCGTTCACGGCGAGGGCCGACATGGTGAGGAATCCCAGGTCCGTTTTGAGCAGGTTGAGGTCGTGGAGGCCGCGGGCGGCGACCGGCATGGCGCTGATGGTCATGACCGTTGCCATGAACAGGCCGAAGAGGATTCGCTGGCCGGGATGGACCAGGAAAGAGTCCGGCAGGAAGATGACCGCGAGGAACCCGACCCCCATTGGGACGAAGATGTCGGAGAGGGCGATGGCCAGGGCGCTGCCCCGCTGGCGCCAGGCGATGGAAAAATCGATTTCCAGGCCGGTGTCGAGGAGGAGGAACAGCACGCCGAGCCAAGCGACGGTTTCCAGCATGGCTTGCTGGATGGCATCGGGAGGGAAGAGCGCGGCATGGAGTCCCGGCAGGACCCGCCCGAGGAGGGTCGGTCCCAGGGCGATTCCCACCAGGAGTTCCGCGGTCAGCGCGGGCTGTTTCCAGCGGCGGAAGAGTTCGCCCAGGCCACGGGTGCAGAGCAGCAAAATGAATAGTTGCGCCAGGAAAAGGAGGATGTGGCTTTCGTCGAGGTAGTGCATGGTTGGGTCTTGCTGGCAGAAAGCCTACGGGCCCCTACGTGCCTGCGCAAGCGCAATGAACAAAAAGGGCGGCTCGTGGGAACGAGCCGCCCGGAGAGGCCTATTGGCCGGGCTATTGCAAGACGGCGCCGATGTCGGCGGGGCCGACGAGGCGCTGGTAGCGGGCCAACCAGCCGGATTGAACGCGGAACTTGAAGGGCTTGAGCCTGGCGGTCCGGGCCTTGAGTTCCTTCTGGGAGACCAGGAGGTTGATCTTGTAGGCGGGGATGTCGATGGCGATCTGGTCGCCGTTCCTGACCAGCGCGATGGGGCCGCCGTCGGCGGCTTCCGGCGACACATGGCCGATGGCGGCGCCGCGGGTGGCGCCGCTGAACCGGCCGTCGGTGAGGAGGGCGACATCCTTGTCGAGGCCCATGCCGGCGAGGGCGGAGGTGGGCGAGAGCATTTCGCGCATGCCGGGGCCGCCCTTGGGGCCTTCGTTGCGGATGACGACGATGTGACCCTTCTTGATTTTGCCGCCGAAGATGGCGGCGATGGCCTGTTCTTCGCTTTCGAAGACGCGGGCGGTGCAGGTCTTGACGAGCATTTCGGGGGCGACGGCCGAGCGCTTGACGACGCTGCCCCGGGGGGCGAGGTTGCCGAAGAGGATGGCGAGGCCGCCGGTGGGGCTGTAGGGGTGGGTGATGGGGCGCAGGACCTCGGGGTTGCGGTTGACGGCGACGGCGATGTTCTTCGCGACGGTCTGCCCGGTGACGGTCACCAGCCGGGTGTTGAGCAGCTTGGCCTTGGCGAGTTCCTTCATGACGGCGGGGACGCCGCCGGCGAGGTGGAGGTCCTGGATCAGGTCGGGGCCGGCCGGGCTGAGGTGGCAGAGGTTGGGCGTTCTGGCGCTGATGGCGTTTGCCGCCGTCAATTCCATGGTGATGCCAGCCTCATGGGCAATGGCGGGCAGGTGCAGCATGGTATTGGTGGAGCAGCCGAGCGCCATGTCCACCGTCTCCGC
>CAYODC010000003.1:18120-31847 GCA_964402575.1 uncultured Verrucomicrobiota bacterium | reverse complement strand
TCCACCACCTATGTCACCTTTGCCGCCGTCGTCGCCACCGGCATGGGCGACCGCACCATGTCCCGCGGCGATGCCGACCTGAAAATCGGACGCGCCATCTGGGTCGTCTTCAGTTGGTTCTTCGGCGGCCTCTGCGCCCTCGCCGCCGCCGCCGCCGTCGCCTGGATTCTCCTCCAGACGGGGACGATCGGCATCCTCCTGGGCCTGGCCGCGAATCTCGGATTGCGCGCCTATGTCAAAATCCGTTCCGACCGCCACGAACAGCAATACCACCCCAAGCTGCCGCCCGAACAGGCGGCGGGATTGCCGGGCTGATTCCCGCCGCCGCCCGCATTGCGCGCCGGGGCCGCCTGTGGTCTACTGGCCCCATGGACCCGGATTCCGCCCCACGCTTGCCGCCCATCCTCTCCATCGCCTCCCCCGACGGCGGCATCTGCGCCGACATCGTCCCTGAACTGGGCGGCATCGTCTCCTCGCTGCGCTTCCGGGGGCGCGAGTGCCTCTTCCGGCACCCCTGGTTCTGGGATCCCCTCACCCCGGAAACCCGCGGCGGCATCCCCGTGCTGTTTCCGGCCTGCGGGCGCCTGCTCAGCGGGGAGGTGCCCGGCCAATACGAAATCGATCACAAGCCCTACGTGCTGCCCATCCACGGCTGGGCCATGCGCCTGCCGTGGAAAATCGCGGAAGCCCGCCCGGACTCGCTCCGGCTGCGTCTGGACGATTCCCCCCGCACCCGCTCCTCCTACCCCTTTCCCTTCCTCCTCGATCTCCGGTTCACCGCTTCCGCGGATGCCTTCACCTGCCGCCTGGCGGTCCTCAATACCGGCGAGCGCCCCATGCCCTACGCCGCGGGCTTCCACCCCTACTTCCGGATCCCGCCGCCGGGAGCCGGAAAGGAACAAACCTTATTTGAAGCCACGGCTCACCAGCGGTTCCTCTACAACCCGACCCGGACCGATGTCGTCGGCACGGCCCCCCTCCCGGACTTCCCGATGTCCGTCGCGGAAGATGCCGTCAACGGCCTCTTGCTCGAGGCCGGCGATCTCCGCGAATCCACGATCCGCCTGCCCGATGGCGGCACAATCCGGCAGACCGCCTCCCCCCTTTTCCGCTTCCGCCAATTCTACACCCTGCCCGGCGAAGGATTTTTCTGCGACGAACCCTGGACCGCGCCGTCCGGAGCCCTGAACCGGCCCGCCTCGGTCCGCCACCTGCCTCCGCACCAATCCGACTTTGGCTCCATTCAAATCCGGTTTCTGCCCCCATCGGCATGCACGCCTCGCCACGGCGCGGACCCGCACCGATCGCCCGGCAAGGCTTGAATGACGCCGAAATTTCGATATGGTGCTTCTTCAGCCATGCCCACCAATGCCGGACAGACAAAGACCGATGTGCTGATCATTGGCGCGGGAATCGCCGGCCTCGCCTGCGCCATCCAGCTCGCGCGCGAAGGCAACGGGACGCGCCAGATCCTGGTCCTGGAAAAATCCGCCCGACTGGGCGGCCATCTGCTCTCCGGCGCCGTCCTGCGCCCCGAGGCCCTGTCCCGGCTGTTGACGCCGGAAGAACTGGCCACCGTCCCCCTCGGCCCCATCGTGACGCGCGACGCTTTCCATGCGCTCACCCCCCGGCATTCCTTCCGGTTGCCGCTGGTCCCTCCAAAAATGAGGATGAAGGGACTTCCCTTGGTTTCCGTCAGTGCCTTGGCCCAGGCGCTGGGACAGGTGGCCACGGCCCTGGGCGTGGAAATCCTGACCGCCCAGGCCGCCGATTCCCTGATCTGGGAGGATGGCCATGTGGCGGGCGTCCACACCCAGGGCGACTCCATCCGCGCAACGAACACCGTCTTGGCCGAAGGGCCCGCCGGCCTTCTGACCCGGGAATGGCTGTCCCGCCCCGGCATGCGCGCCCGCAACCTCCAAACGCACGGCCTCGGATTGAAGGAACTCATGGAAATCCCCCCGGATCCCGGCCGTTCCGGAACCGTCGTCCATACCTTTGGCTTCCCCTTGGACATGGGAACCTACGGGGGAGGGTTCCTCTATCACCTGGACGACCGGCATGTCGCGCTCGGCTTCGTCGTGGCCCTCGACTACACGGATCCCTCCCTCCATCCGCATGATCTCTTCCGGAAATGGAAACGCCATCCCCTGGTGCAAGCGCACATCGCCGGCGGACGCACCCTGGAATACGGCGCCCGGCTGGTGCCGGAAGGCGGCTGGCATTCCCTTCCCCCCCGGCATTCGCCGGGCGCGTGGATCATCGGCGACGCCGCCGGACTGGTCGACACGATGGAATTGAAAGGACTGCATCTGGCCATGGAATCCGGCATGGCGACTGCCCACGCCATTCTCGAAGGAACCCCTCCCGGACCCAGCGCCATGCCTTCCTTGGACGGACTCCGCCGCACGGCCAACTACCGCGCCGCGTTCCGCGCCGGCCTTCCGGTCGGCATGGCGGCCGCCGGCTTGAATGGACTGACGGGCGGCTTCGTCCCGTGGGGCGGCATCGCCCAACGGAATGAACGAATCTGCCTGCGCCCCGCCACCAACATGCCGCCGCCGCCTGACGCAGCAGACCACGGGCCCACCGACCTCGGCCTGGATTCCGACCTCTTCCTGGCCCGGCTGCAGGTCCGCGCGGGTCCGCCCCATATTGCCATCCGCAACGATGCCGTCTGCCGGGATTGCTTCTCCACCTTTGCCGCCCCCTGCCTGCGCTTCTGCCCTGCGAAGGTCTACGAATCCGGCACCGCCCCGTCCTCCATCCGGATCCGCGCTGACAACTGCCTCCAATGCCGCTGCTGCATCCTCAAATGCCCCCTCGACAACATCCAATGGGAAACCCCCGGCCACGGCGCCGGTCCGGATTACGCCCGGATGTGATCCGGGCCCGGCATGGCCGGCGCACCAGATCGTTCGACCGCTTATTCCTGCCGCAGCAGCGAGGAAATCAAATCGCACACCAGCGGGGGAGTCCCTGCCGACGGAATGAATTCGTCGAAGGCGGCGGCTTCCTCCCTCCACGGCGTACGGGAAGGCCCCTCCACCCAGGCCAGGGGAACCGGATCCGAGGTATGCCCCCGCTTGGCCACCGGCGTCCGGTGGTCGGTGCAGATGATCAGCCGGTAGGGGTGGCCGTCGGCCTCCAGCGCAGACCACACCGGCTCCACCACCAGCCGGTCGAAGTTTTCGATGGCGCGCACCTTTTCCTCGGCCATGCCCTTGTGCCCGCATTCGTCCGGCGCTTCCACGTGCACATAGACGAAATCGCTCCGGCGCAGGCAGTCCACGGCCGCCTGCGCCTTCCCCGCGTAGTTGGTGTCGATCCATCCCGTGGCGCCCGGCACGCGGATGACTTCCAAGCCGCAGAGCTCGGCCAGTCCCCGCACCAAATCCACGGCGGTGATGACTCCGCCCCGGAGGCCGAAACGCTCGGGATAGGTGGCCAGCGTCATGGCCTTGCCATGCCCCCATAACCAGATCTGGGTCGCCGGCCGCTTCCCCTGCGCCACCCGGGCCAGATTCACCGGATGGCGTTCAAAGACGTGTCGCGACAGTTCCATCAGGGCCCGGGCCTCGTCTTGGCGGGGGCCTTTCGGCAGGTGCCCGGCCACCGCCTGCCCCGAAATCTCATGCGGCGGGGTCATCGCCAAGTCCACCGGCCCATCCCGCCAGATCAGCAGATGGCGATAGCTGACGCCCCCGTGAAACCGCAACCCCGCGCGGGAAACGGCCGTGTTCAGCGCGTCGATCAATTGATGCGACTCCTCGCTGGAGATGTCCCCGGCGGAATAATCCAGCATCCGGTCGTCTTCCACCGTGACCAAATTGGTCCGGTAGGCCACATCGGACGGATCCAACGGCAACCGCGCGCCCGCCGCCTCGATCGCCGCGCGCCCCGTGTAGTTTTCCTTCGCGTTATATCCGAGCAACCCCATGTTGGCCACGTCGCTGCCCGGCGCCAAACCGTCGGGCACCGTCCGCACCAGCCGGACCTGCCCATTGGCAGCCACCCGGCGAATGGACGGAATCCGTGCTTTCTGCAGGGGGGTCAGGCCATTCAAGGCCGCCACCGGCTCATCGCCCATGCCATCGCCCACCAACACCGCAATCTTCCTTTTTGCGCTCATTGAAGGGGCTACCCTACCCGAGCCTACCGCGAAAAGCAACCCGGCCCCGGCATCCGGCCTCTGCACAAACCCGGCGGGGGCGGCTTCATCCCGCGCCAAGGATTTGAAAAGCCAATTCGCGCGCGGGTCCGCTCAATTCGGCATGATGCGCCAGCAACCCCCCGGTCAACTCACGGATTTCCCTGAAAATGCGCTCCGGCAGCGATGGCGGCGGTGCTCCGTCGCGGATCAGGCGGAGCACATGCAGCGCCGGGGCCGACAAGGCCACCCCCCCCCCCTTCGCGCAGGTCTCGCACAGAAGCGCGCCATGGGCCCAGTCGATCCTGGCGCCCGGCCCGTTCCGGAGATCCCGGCGGCATTGGTTGCAAGCATCCCAGTCAGGGGCCAGCCCGAGCTCTTGAAGAAGCCTCAGTTCGAGGCGGGGAACCGCCCCGGGTCCCGGCGTGCGCGTGGCCAGCAGATCCAACGTATCCTCCAGCAGGCCGTACAACCGGGGCGAGGCCGGACCAAAGGGCACCGCCCGGTCCAGCAGCCCGGCCGCGTACGACGCCATCGCACACGCCCGCCAGTCTGTCCGGAATGCGGTCCGCGCTTCCAGCGGTTGGCATTCCTTCAGGATGTGCAGATGGCGGTGTTCCCGTGCATAGAACAGCACTTCGCACGTGTAGAACAGGTCGAACTGCCCGAGGAACGGGCTCTTCTCGCGCTGGGATCCCTTGGCCAGCACGGCCAGCTTCCCGTAGGTCCGCGAAAGCCAAACCACGATCCGCGAGGAATTCCCGAACGGATAGATCCGCAAGGCCAGGGCCTCGTCTTTCAGGATCACGGCAGCACGATCCTCTGGTAGGCCCCGGGATCGGCGTCCAGCCAGGCGGTCTCCCGCCGCCGCATGGCCCTCCGCCGCGCCGGCGTGTCGTCGTCATGCCCGCCCAGATGATCCAGCCCATGCGCGAGATACAAGGCGAATTCCCGGGCGGCTCCGCCGGAACGGCGCTGCCCCTCCGCCACCGCCCGCTCCGCGTTGAGAATGATCTCCGCCGTGGCGGCCTCCCCGCCCGGCAGGGCGGCATACGCCTGGACCACCACGTCGGTCGGCACGCGCAGGCCGAAGCATGCCCCCTTGTAGTCCGGCATGGCGGCATCATCCGTCAGGATGACGGTCAACTCCCCGAACCGAGCGGGGGCGTCAGCCGGAAACGCCCGCTTCGCCAGCGTCCGCGCCAGGCGCCGGACTGCCGCCGGCCGAACCCGCAGGGCCCGTTGACGGTTGAGCAAGTGAATCTTCACGGGGATAGGGATTCCTTCCATGCAGGATGTTCGTCATCGAAAACACGAACGATGCCCGGATCTCATGCAAATCCTGCAGCGTGAGAGGGCATTGGTCCAGCTGGCCGTCGAGCAACTTGTCGCGCAGGAGGGCCTCCACCATTTCGTCAATGCGGTTGGGCGTGGCTTTTTCCAGCGACCGCGAGGCCGCCTCGACCGTGTCCGCCAGCATCAAGATGGCCATTTCGCGGGTCTGTGGCTGGGTTCCGTCGTAGCGGAAGCTGTGTTCGAGCCCCGCATCCTCGGCCATGCCCGCCTCCTTCAGGGCCCGCCGCGCCAACTGATAGAAATAGGAAGTCAGCGTCGTTCCATGGTGGGCGGCAATGCCCTCGCAGACCGGCCGGGGCAGTTTGTAGCGCTTGGCCAGGGTGAGCCCTTCCTTCACATGCGACTGGATCACCAGCGCGCTCATGCTGGGCGCCAGCTGGTCGTGGGGATTCTCCCCCCCCCGCTGGTTCTCGGAAAAGAATTCCGGCTTGGCGAGCTTGCCGATGTCGTGGAAATGGGCGCAAACCGACACCAACAGCCCGTTGGCGCCGATGCGGTTGGCCGCCGCCTGCCCGATCGCCCCCACCATCAGGCTGTGGTGGTAGGTGCCCGGGGCTTCGATCGCCAGCCGCTGCAGCAGCGGATGGCTCATGTCCGTCAACTCCAGCAGGGAAATGTCCGTGGTCTTCTGGAACATCCATTCCATCAGCGGCAGCAGCAGCAGCGCCAGCAGCGCCGCGAGGAACCCGTTGAACACCCCCGCGGCGACCTGCATCAGAAACGTCGCCGGCAAATGCTGGTACATCGCGGCCAGCGCCAGCGCCATCAGCCCCGTCAACAGCCCCACCGCCAACCCGGCCCTCATCACCTGCGCGCGCTTGCGAACCTTCCGCAGCAGCGCCACCGCCAGCACCGATCCGCCCAGCCCCAGCAGCAGCATCTCGAAGCTGCGGTCGAAAACCAGCGCCGCCGTCAGGCTGCTCCACAGGCCGATCGCCAGGGCCGCGGATGGCCCCAGCAACAGGACCGCCAGCATGGAGGTCAGCGTGAGGGGAATCGCAAAGGGCACCAGCCACGGTGGAATCCAGTTCAGCCGCACCGACACGAAGTGGTACAAACTGGCCAGCCCGATCGCCAACAGCCCCAGCAGCACCAGCAGCCATTTGCGGCGGGTCTTGGAATAGGCGCCGGGCTGGGTGCTGTGCAGCCATCCCACGCAAACCACCAGCACAATCAACACCAGCGACGCATCCCCGGCGCCCTTCATCCGCCGGTCGTAGCTCGTCTCCAGCTCCGCCATGCGCCGGTTGTAGGCGTTGATCAGTTCGACCGTCTGCACCGTCACGGTCGTGCGCTCCTCCATCAGGGTCGTGCCGGCCCGGACGGTCATCACCACCGGTTCAAGGTTCCGCCACGCCGCCTGGCGTCGCTCCTGGGTCGCCCGCTCGTCATACGCCAGGTTGGGCATCAGGACCGGCCGGACCAGGGCCGCGAGGTGGGAGTCGCTGGCCTCGATTTCCAGGGGCTCCAACCGCTCCCCGGCGCTTTCCACGAAGGCCGCCCGCGCCAGGTCGACCGAGGCAATGTCGCGCGGGGAAAGCGTCCGGTAGGCGGGAGGCTCTCCCCCCTCCCCGGAAACCACGACATCGATCACCGAGTTGTGCGCCAGCCCCTGGAGGCCGCTTTCCCGGTCCGCCTCCAGCAAAATCCCCGCCCGCCACACCTCGCCGAGGCTCTTCTTGAGCACCTCGAGCACTTCCATTTCCTGGCCCGGCGCAAACAAGTGGGCCAGGGCCGCCCCGGAGACTTCGATCCCCAGCAAATCGGCCGCCACCGCCAATTCGCTTTCCACCGCCTTGCCGGAGACCCGTCCCGCGGATTCGCCATTCCCCGCCGGAACCAGGGCTCCCCTCCGCAGCTCCACCGCGCGATCCGCCAGTTTTTCCAGCATCCGCCAGGCGGCCTGCAACGGGCCCAGCTGGACAACGAACACGGGCACCACCCGCTCCCCGGATTGGCGCCGGATCAATTCCGTGGCCGCCACGTTGACGCAGTCGAAATCCACCGCCGCCACGACCGTGGCCGGCGCGCGCTGCCCTTCCGCCAAACCCACATAGCGCTGGGGACCGCCCAGGTTGATGAACACCACCCCGGCCAGCCACAGCACCAGCAGCAAAAAGAGGTTTCCCGTCCGCACCCAGCCCGACCCGCGCGGCGGACGCGGAGCCGCCCCCCCTCCCCAAGTGCTCCGCGGCTTCTTCATGAATCCAAAGGTCATCACGACGGCCCTCCGTTCCCGGCGCCCCGTTCGCGCCCCTTGTAGGCTTCGATGATCCGCTGGACAAGGGGATGGCGAACGACATCCGCACCCGTCAGGCGAACCACCCCCACCCCCTCGACCTTGCGCAACAGGTATTCCGCCTCCAGCAGGCCGGGCATCTTGTGCGGCGGCAGGTCCACCTGCGTCAAATCGCCGTTCACGATCGCCTTGGATCCGAACCCCAGCCGGGTCAGGAACATCAGCATCTGCTCGCGCGTCGTGTTCTGCGCCTCGTCAAGAATGATGAACGCCCGGTTGAGCGTGCGCCCGCGCATGTAGGCCAAGGGCGCCACCTCGATCACGCCCCGTTCCACCAGCTCGGGCACCTGGTCGGCCGGCATCATCTCGTGCAGCGCGTCGTACAACGGACGCAGATAGGGCAGGATTTTCTGCTGCAAATCGCCCGGAAGAAATCCCAGCGCCTCGCCGGCCTCCACCGCCGGGCGCGTCAGGATGATGCGCGATACCTCGTTTTTCAGGAGCGCCGACACCGCCATGGCCATCGCCAGCCAGGTCTTGCCCGTTCCGGCCGGCCCCAGCCCGAAGGTCAGCTCGTTGCGCCGCACGGCCTCCAGAAACGCCGCCTGCCCGAACGTCCGGGGGAACACCGGGGCCCGCCCGGGCGCCACATCCACCCGGCAAGAAGCCAGCCGGTCCACCTCGTCCCCCCGCCCCTCGGCATACGCCTGGCGGGCGTAATCCACCGTCTGCCGGTTCAAGGGAAAACCCGAATGCCTCGCCCTCAGCAAACCGTCGACATAGGCCCCGGCCGCAGCGACCTTCTCCGCGTCCCCCTCCAGCTTGAGCCAAAGATCCCGCGAGACCGCCCGTACGCCAAAGGCCGCCTCCAACGGAGGCAGCCATTCCTCCCGCGGGCCGGTTACGTCCTGCGCCTCGCGGGCATTGTCAAAATGATGGGTGCGTTCAGCCATGGCCACCGGCTAGCGCCGTTCCCGTTCCTTCGCCAAGGCCCCGGCGAGCGCCGCCCGCATTTCCTCCAGCGCCTGCGGAATGACGCGGACCTGCCCCAACAGCGGCATGAAGTTCGTGTCGCCCACCCAACGGGGAACGAGATGCATGTGCAAATGGTCCTTCAATCCCGCCCCCGCCACGTCCCCCTGGTTGATGCCCATGTTGAACCCCTGGGGAGCCGCCACCGCCGTCAGCAGCTGTTCCCCCAGGCAAGTCAAGTCCAGCAGGTCCCGTTTCTCTTCTGCCGTCAGCGCACCCAGTGTCGCCACATGGCGATAAGGCGCCGCCATGAGATGCCCCGGACTGTAGGGATAGCGGTTCATGACCAGCAAACCGTGCTCCCCCCGGTGGATCACGAGGTTCTCGACATCCCGGGCCGGCCCCTCCTCCACGATCCGGCACATGAAGCAGCCCGCCTCCTTGGGAGATCGGATGAAGTCCATGCGCCACGGCGCCCACAATTGCTGTGCAGATAGAAAATCCATTTCGAACGTCCATTTTACCCCGCCCCGGGACGGAAAACAGCAAAAATAGCCTCTCATCGATCCAAAAGTGTAATGTATAGACTTCACCCTCATGTATGAGGGTGAAGTCTATACATTTTACAATTGAATTCCGCTCTGGCCCCCACCCCGGAAGCGGTGTAGGATTTTCGTCTGATTTTCCATCCATGCAACAATCCTCATCCAATTCTTCTGGCCCCCCGGACGCCACCTCCCGAATCGGTACCGACCCGATCCTATCACTGCTGGTGCGGTTTTCGATTCCGTCCATCGTGGGCATGATTGTCCAGGCTCTCTACAACATCGTCGACCGCATGTTCATCGGCTACGGCGTGGGCCCCCACGGCATTGCCGGCGTCACGTTGAGTTTCCCGCTGATGATGGCCATGGTGTCGTTCTCGATCTTGGTCGGCGTCGGGGCCAACACCCTCTTTTCCATCCGCATGGGCGAAGGCCGCCGGGACGAGGCAGAACGAATCCTCGGCAACGCCTTCGGGTTACTGTTCTTCGTGCCTCTGGCGGCCTCGCTCGTTGCCCTCGCCTGGCTCGACCCGCTGCTCCGGCTCGTGGGCACCAGCACCGAATTGCTCCCCCACGCCCGGGCCTACGCCCGCATTGTCCTGGCCGGCTCCGCCCTTTCCACCGCGGGCCACGGCCTGTCCCACTTCGTCCGTTCCGACGGGCGCCCCGTCATCTCGATGGCCGCCATGATTCTCGGGGCCATCGTCAACGTCCTGCTGGATGCGCTGTTCATCTTCGTCTTTGGCTGGGGCATGGTCGGCGCGGCCCTGGCCACCGTGCTGGCACAAGGCCTCTCCTTCGCCTGGTGCCTGGCCTATTTCCTTTCGCCCTGGGCCAACACCCGCCTCCAGCGGCGCAATCTGCGGCTCGACTTCACCCGCCTGGTCTGGCCGATGCTGGCCATCGGCTTCGCCCCCTTTGCCATGAACCTGGCCAACAGCCTGCTGAACATGGTCCTGAACAAAGGCCTCGGGCGCTACGGCGGCGACGACGCCATCGCTGTCATGGGCATTATCGGTGCCTACATGAGCCTCATTTTCATGCCCACCTTCGGGATCACCCAGGCCGCCCAACCGCTCATCGGCTACAACTTTGGCGCCCGCAACTTTCTTCGTGTCCGCCAGTTGTTCAAGGCCATGGCCATCGCCACCACCGCCCTGCTGACCTTGGGCTGGATCGTCAGCCAGCTCTTCCCCGCCGGCATCCTGCGCCTGTTCGTTCCGGCCGACTCCGCCCTGGTCCCGCTCGGCGTTCGCGCCCTGCGGATTTTCACCTTGGCGTTCCCCATCATCGGCTTCCCGATCGCAGTCGGCCACTGCTTCCAGGCCATCGGCAAACCCGTACAGGCCGCGCTGGTGGCCCTCAGCCGCCAGATCCTGCTCTTCGTCCCCTTCCTCCTGATCTTTCCCCGGTTCTGGGGCCTGTCAGGCATCTTCGTCGCCGCCCCGGCCTCCGACATCCTCACCTTCCTGCTCGCCATCTTCCTCCTCCGCCGTTTCCTGTGCACGCTTCCCCGGCAGGACCATCCGGCCCCCGCCCCATGAAAACCTGCGGAACCTGTGGCGAACCCATCGCCCCTCAATCCGCGGTATGCCCTTTCTGCGAGACCCCGCAGCAACCCGACCTGTCCGCCCCGGGCGGCGGCCCCCCCGTGCGCAACATCGACATCGAAGCCGGCCTGCCTACGGTCGAAGAAGCCCTGCAGCGATTGCAGGTCCAGCTCGCCCGCGCCCAGAAAGACGGCGTGCGAGTCGCGCGTGTCATCCACGGATGGGGCTCCACCGGCAGCGGGGGCCGCATCCGCGCCGCCGCCCGTGCCTGGCTGCGAAGGCAAACGGATGCCCGCCGCATCCGTGCCATGTTGATCGGCGACCATTTCACCCACACCACTCCGGAAGGACGCGACTTCCTGCGCCGCCATCCCGCCCTTCGCGCCACCGAACGCACCGACCGCGAAAACCCCGGCATTACCTTTGTCGAACCCTGATCCCCCTCCTCCTCCCGGCTCGGCACTCGCGGCTCAACCCTCCCTCCTCCCGTTTTTCCACTCCATGGAAAGTATCGCCGCGTTTTTTCCACTCCATGGAAAATTTTCCGCCGTTTTTTCCACCGTATGGAAAGTTTTTTGCCGTTTTTCCACCCCATGGAAAACTTCATTGTTTTATAAAACAATGGACATTGGGATGGATGTCCGACAAACCCGATGAAATGAACGGGACGGAGGTTGAATCCGAGCGCAGGAAAGAGACGGCAGGCCGAAACGAATGAACAACGCCAAGAGACGGCAACCCGTCCCGGACGAATCCCGCGCAATCCTAGCCGCGCTTATCGCTTGTCTGCGGCGCGCAGGCGATCCCAGATTTCATCCATCTGGGCAAGAGTGCAATCCTTCATCTTGCGGCCACTGGCGGTGATTTCCTCTTCGACGGCGCGGAAACGGCGCGAGAATTTGGCGTTGGTGAGTTCCAGCGCGTAGGCCGGATCGACCTTCATGAAGCGGGCAATGTTGACCACGGAAAAAAGCACGTCGCCAATCTCTTCGATGACATGCTGGCGCTTTTTCCGATCCATGGCTTCCTCAAGCTCACCGATCTCCTCCTGCAGCTTCGCGAAAACATCCCGGATGTCGCTCCAATCGAAGCCCACGCGGGCCGCGCGTTTCTGGAGCTGGTAGGCGCGGTGCAGCGGCGGCACGTGCTTGGGCACGCCGTCGAGCGCGGACTCGCGCGCCTTCTTTTCGGTTTTCTTGATCGCATCCCAGTTGCGCAGCACTTCCTTGGAGTCTGCCACCTGCACGTCGCCAAAGATATGCGGATGACGGCGAACCAGCTTGTCGCAGATGCCCTGCGCAACATCGGCGAAGGTGAAAGACCCCTCCTGGGCGGCGATGTGGGACTGGAAAACGATCTGCAACAGCAGGTCGCCCAGTTCCTCCGCGAGGTGGTCGCGGTTGCCGCTTTCCATCGCGTCGAGGGCTTCATACGCCTCTTCGATCAAATGGGGTTTGACGGTATCCAGCGTTTGCTCGAGGTCCCACGGACAGCCATCCTTGGGCCGACGCAGGCGGGCCATGATTTCCAACAGCCGCGCGGTTTGTTCCGTTCCCTTGCGTCGCGCGGCAGGAGTCGCCTTGGAGACGGGGGCCGCCTTCTTCGCCTTGGAGACTTTACGGCGGACCGGCGCGGGGGCCGCCTTGCTGCGGGAAGTCTTAGAAACTGATCTGCTCGAAGAATTCATTGGGATTGACTTCCTTCAGATCCGAGCAGACGAGATTGGCGCCGCAGAAATCCTGGTATTCCGTGAATTCATCGGTCACCACGACCACGTTCATCATGGCGGCCAGCGCGGTCTTGGTGGTGGCCATGTTGCTGACCAGGGCCAGGCAGCGCTTGGGATTGCGGTTAAGGGCCTTGGCAATCTTCAGCCAGTGTTCGGCGCGGGGAAACGCCTTGTCCACCGTCGGCAGGGCGGAATAGACCTTGACGCCCCAGCGATCAAACCCGAGGTGCGAGGCCACGGCATCCGCAGAAGCTTGCGGCAACATGGACGGACAGGCAATGGCCGCGCCGCGGGCCAGGGCGGCATCCATCCACTTGATCAGGCCATCGCTGATCAGCGTGGTCTTCTGCATCAGGCGCGAAGTCGTTTCCCCCATGAGCCGGTCGACCACCTGCTCGGCCGTCATGGCCGTGTACTTCATGGCGGACAGGAACTCCGGCATGTAGAACGACGGTGCCGGGTGCAGGCAGTAGCGGGAAAACAGAATGGGCGTCAACTCAATCCCTTGTTCCGCGAGAATGCCGGACAACACTTCGTACCGGATGCGGCGGGCACCCAGCGCCACATTGTCCATCTCGAAAATCAACGCACTCTTTGCGGAAGCGCCTTCCGCTTGTTCCACTTCATTCGACATTGCCTTATTCTCCCTGCGGTTCAGTCACAAAACGCGGCCACTCTAAAACGCCCGCGCAGCGCGGTCAATCGGTTTCCACCGGCGGCGAGCTAACACAAATGGGCTACTCCGAAGGCCCTTGATCTTCCGGCGCTTTTTTTCTCCAGACCGGGCGGTTCCCATCCCCGTACGGCTTGCGCGGACCTTGTGTCTTCCTGGGCGCATAGGGCTTGCGGAATCCTCCGCCTTCCCCTTCGGCCCTTGGGCCATACGGCTTGCGCGGCCCGTAGGGTTTGCGGAATCCCTGGCCTTCCCCTTCGGCTCTTGGCCCGTAGGGCTTGCGCGGCCCATAGGGTTTGCGGAACCCTCCGCCTTCGCCTTCGGCCCTCGGACCATACGGCTTGCGCGGCCCGTAGGGTTTGCGGAATCCCTGGCCTTCCCCTTCGGCTCTTGGCCCGTAGGGCTTGCGCGGCCCATAGGGTTTGCGGAACCCTCCGCCTTCGCCTTCGGCCCTCGGACCATACGGCTTGCGCGGCCCGTAGGGTTTGCGGAATCCCTGGCCTTCCCCTTCGG
>CAYODC010000003.1:14009-18020 GCA_964402575.1 uncultured Verrucomicrobiota bacterium | reverse complement strand
CCATACGGCTTGCGCGGCCCGTAGGGTTTGCGGAATCCCTGGCCTTCCCCTTCGGTTCTTGGCCCGTAGGGTTTGCGCGGCCCATAGGGCTTGCGGAATCCTCCGCCTTCGCCTTCGGCTCTTGGTCCGTAGGGCTTGCGCGGCCCGTAGGGTTTGCGGAATCCTCCGCCTTCGCCTTCGGCCCTGGGCCCATAGGGCTTGCGCGGCCCATAGGGCTGGCGGAATCCTCCGCCTTCGCCTTCGGCTCTTGACCCATAGGGCTTGCGGAATCCTCCGCTTTCCCCGTCGGCTCGCGAACCGTACGGCTTGCGGGAACCGCGGAAATCCTGATCGTTTTCCCGTCCTTGTCCAGGGCGGGAGTCCGCGTAACCGTGGGAACGGCCAGACAGACCTCCGGCGCCATAAGGTCTCCGCGCTGGGCGCGAGAAACGCCCATCGTCCTGTCCCCGGGGCGCCGTTTTCTTGCGATAGCCAAAATGATTGAAGGATCCGTCAGACGAAGGTTTTTCCATAGGCGCGACACCCTGCGGGAACGCCCTTCATAAAGCAAGCGCAAAGCAACATCCCCACCCCGCCTCACCGTCCAGTTACGGCCGGGAGGAATCCTCGTGGAGCCTTATCTAGCCAACGGCCTCTCCCTCGTCATCTTTGGACGGGTCAAAACTCCACGCGTCGTTCGCCGGGAAAGAACCGTTCAAACAACAAGGATTTCAATTCCGGCACCCCCTCCCCCAGGGCGGCCGAGATCGCCAGCGGCTTCTCCTTTGTTTTGCGCTTGAAGGCCGTGAGGTTCTTTCGGGAAGCCGCCTCATCCATTTTGTTCGCCAAAACCAGATAGGGCCGATCCGCCAGTTCGGCGTTGTACAGCCGCAGTTCTTCGCGCAGGCTAAGAAAATCCTCTGCCGGATTTCGTCCGTCCGTGCCGGCCATGTCGATCACGAACAGGAGAAACCGCGTACGCTCGATGTGCCGTAGGAAATCATGGCCGAGGCCCACCCCCTTGTGGGCATCCTTCAGCAGGCCGGGCACGTCGGCCGCCCGGATGGAATGCGTGGCATCGAACACCACGGTGCCCACCTGCGGATGCAGCGTGGTGAACGGATAAGGCGCCACTTTCGGCCGCGCCGCGCTCAATTGTCCCAGCAGCGTGGACTTGCCGGCGTTCGGATAGCCCACCAGTCCCACTTCCGCCACGGTTTTCATCGTCAGCCTCAGGGTTTTTACCTCGCCCAGAGACCCCTCCGTGAATTCCCGCGGCGCCTGGTGGGTGCTGGTCTGGAAATGCATGTTGCCCAGTCCGCCCTTGCCGCCCTGCGCCACTTTCAGCACATCGCCGTCCGCGATCACTTCTCCAGCAAGTCCCCGGTCTCGAAATCGCGTACTTCCGTCCCCTCCGGAACCGGAACCATCTTGTCCTTTCCCCCCCGGCCGTATTGCTGCTTGCTCCGGCCATTCTCCCCATGCTCCGCGCGCACGATCGGCGCGAAGTGCAGATCCAGCAGGGATGCCGCATCCTTCGATGCCTTCAGGAATACGCTGCCGCCCGTCCCGCCGTCGCCCCCGTCGGGCCCGCCGTGCGGAATGAATTTTTCGCGGCGAAAGGACGCCACGCCGTGGCCGCCATTGCCGGCGAACACCTGAATGCGGACCCGATCGACAAAGGTTATGGGTTTCATGATGAAGAAAGGGCGGCACCTTGCGGCCCGCCCTTCGCCGTTACCGGATTGCGCCTCCGCCGGCCGCGGCTAGGCTTTCACCAGTTTCTGGACATTGACGCGCTTTCCGTCGCGATCGAAGGAAACCACGCCGTCCACCAACGAGAACAAGGTGTAGTCCTTGCCCATGCCGACGTTCAGGCCCGGGGCCTTCTTGGTTCCGACCTGCCGCACCAAAATGCTGCCCGCCGTGACGGTCTCGCCGCCAAACCGCTTGATTCCGCGCCGCTGCCCGTTGCTATCCCGCCCGTTGCGGCTGCTGCCTTGTCCCTTTTTATGTGCCATGGGTCAATCTCCTTGCTGCCTACGCGATGGACGCGATCTTCACCTTGAGCAGATTCTGGCGGTGGCCCACCTTGCGGTGATACCCCTTGCGGCGCTTTTTCTTGAAGGCCACGACCTTCGGGGCGCGGTATTCCGCCACCACTTCCGCCGTCACCTTGGCGCCTTCCAGCACCGGGGCCCCGACCTTCAGGCCGGAACCGTCGTTGACCGCCAGCACCCGGCCCAATTCGACCGTCTGGCCCGCTTCCGCGCCTTCGATCAACTCGACCGACACGACATCATCCTTTTGAACCCGGTACTGCTTGCCACCGGTTTCGATCACTGCATACGCTTCCATCTGGATCCTCGTTTCTGGGCGGAATCGTCCGCCTCCATTCGACAAATAGGCGTGCAAAATACGCTGGGCCCCCTCCCCCTGTCAATCCCGTGTTCAAAAAGTTTTTTGCCGGATAGGTTGACGGAGTCCCGGGCGCGTGGTACAACACCCGGCATCGTCTGAGGATTTGGGGGGTTAGCTCAGTTTGGTAGAGCGCCTGAATGGCATTCAGGAGGTCGGGAGTTCGAACCTCCTACCCTCCACCAAATCCCGGACGGGCCGCCCGAACAGAGGCGGTTTTTTTATTGTCCCCCTCCGGACCACGCCTATACTCCTCCGCGTGTCATCCATATAAGGAGCCCCCATGATTCTCGCCTACATCGACCCCGGCAGCGGCAGCATCCTGATTCAGGTGATTCTCGCCTCGTGCATCGGCGGCATCGCCGTGTTCTGGCAGAAGATCAAAGCCCTGTTCGTCCGCAAGAAGCCCGAAGCCCCCAAGAAACCGGAATAGCCATGGCCCGTGTTACCGGCTCGTTTCGCGATCCCAGCGGATACGTCTTCCCGCACAAGGGGCGCATCTTCCGCGCTGTGGACCGCGCCGCGGCCGAACTGCTCCGGGGGCTGGACGCCCAAGGACACCTCGCCCGTTGGATCCAGGAGGGCCTCGTGGTCGGCACCCGCTTCGTGACCGATTCCGCCCTCCTTCAGGAACTGTCCGCCGCCCATCCCGGTTTCGACTCCTTTTTGGAGCATGACCGGATCGCGCCCATCACCTACCCCTACGAATGGTCCACCTCCATGCTGGCCGATGCAGGCCGGCTCACCCTCCGCCTCCAGGGAGAACTGATCCAGCTCGGCCTCGCCCTGAAAGACGCCACCGCTTACAACATCCAATTCGTTCGCGGACGCCCCGTCTTCATCGACCTGACCTCCATCGAGAAGCCCGCGCGACTCGACCTCTGGTTCGCGCTCGGCCAATTCAATCGCATGTTCCTGTATCCGCTGCTGCTCGTGAAGCATGCCGGATGGGATTTGCGATCCTATTTCCTCGCCAACCTCGACGGACGTTCCACCCTGCAGGTGGGCCAGGCGTTTTCCCTTCTCCAGCGCTGGAGCCCCTCCCTGCTGCTCGATGTCGGATTGCCTTATTCCCTCGAGCGGAAAGTCAAGGCGGGCAAGGCCGCCGCCCCCCGGCCGCCCACGGCGACCTGCCGCGGCGAACCGTCGGGCCATCCCGTCGTGCAGGCCATGACCCTCCGGCGCCTGGACAAAAAAACCGCCGCGCTGGCACAAGCCATCTCTCCGGACACCGTGTGGGGCGACTACACGTCGACCTGCTCCTACGACGAGGAGGCCGAAGCATCCAAGAAATCCCTCGTCCGCGAATTCCTGCAACAGGCCAAGCCCGCCGAGGTTCTCGACATCGGCTGCAACACGGGCGACTATTCGCGCATCGCCGCCGATGGCGGCGCCCGCGTTCTCGCCACGGATTTCGATGTCGGCGCGGTCGAACAAATGTATCAACGCCTCCGGAAAGAGCCCGCCGCCATCACCCCGATGGTCGTGGACATCGCCAATCCCAGCCCCGGCATCGGCTACCGGAACGCCGAGCGATCCCCCTTCCTGGAGCGGGCCCGCCCCGACTGCGTGCTGGCTCTCGCCGTCCTGCACCACCTGCTGGTGGGCGCCAAC
>CAYODC010000003.1:0-13999 GCA_964402575.1 uncultured Verrucomicrobiota bacterium | reverse complement strand
CCGCCATCCGCGACCTGCTGGCGTCCCTCACCCGCAAGCATCTCGTGCTGGAATTCGTCCCCACCGACGACATCATGTTCCGCAAGCTGATCGAATTCCGCGTCAATCTCTTCGATTCCATCACCCTCGACCACTGCCTCCAGGTGTTCGGCGAAACCTTCACCCTCCTGCGGCAGGAATCCGTCCGCCATTCCCCCAGGACCTTGCTGCTGCTGGAAAAACGCGGCTGACGCCGACATCCTCCCTGGAATTCCCGGCCGGTCGAAAACCCGGCGATCAGAAAAACCGCGCCCGTCCCCGGCCCCCCGGCGCCGCCCGGCTAGGGATCGGGAATCCGCTCATACAGCCCATAGATGGAATACTCCCCTTTCCGGGCCCGGCCGGCAATGCGAGCCACCCGCTCCGAATCGATCAACCGGTAGGAGTAGCCCCAGAAATCGCAGGTGGCCGGCGCGCGAACGGGATTGAACCGGAATTCCTGCACCACGTGGCTTGCGGGCCCTCCATGCAATTCATAGTATTTTTGCACGGCCGCCAGTTTGCTGCCGGTTTCCATCTGGTAGGTGACCAGTTGCGGAGTGGCCAATCCGACATAATCGATCATGTAGCGCCCCGAGAAATACCCGACCACGCCCAGCTCGGCGATGCCGATGCGCGCGTCCGGCGGCGTCCGCGCCTTGACTCGCTTGGCGAATTCAATGAACCCGGCATCATCGCCTCCCGCATAGCGGGGATTCCAGCAGGCATAGCGATAAAACAGCCGGGATTGCACCCCCACGCTCAGCAGCACCAGGATCAGGATCCCGCATCCCGCCATCCATGGCTTCCACTCCCGGCCCTGCAGACGCATGGCGGAATCCCCAAGCGCGCCGGCCGTCAAAATCACGAACGGCGAAAACAGCCCGATCTTGATTCCGTCGATGTAGACCCCCCGGATCAAATAGCCCGCGACCATGGAGGCCCAAAGGGCAACCAGCAGCCGGTCGCGCGGATCGGGCATCCACCCTTTCCGCGCGCAGGCCAGCCAGCGGGAAACGGGCCGGACTCCCGCCGCCATCCAAGCCATCCATCCATAGACCGGCAGGGCCGGCACGAAAAGAATCTGCAGGAACTTCACCAGGAATCCTTGAAGATAGGCCAGGGTGGCGAAGCCCCCCGCCTTGGCATACACGGTATGAGGCAACGCCCATCCAAAATACGACTGGGCAAAAAGCATCCAGGGCCCCGCCAACAACAGCCATCCCGCGGCAAATCCCGATAAGGTCCGCCACCCTCCGGATGCACCGAAAGGAACCCGGCGAACCGCCAGATACAAGGCTCCCAGCACGGTCAGGAACAACATCTCGGGCCGGGTCAGCACCGCGAACCCGGCCGCCAGACCGGCCAGGAACCCCCAGCGGCCACCGCCGGATTCGCCCGCCCGGAGCAAGGCCCACAGCGCCAGGGCGGCGGCCCCGATCTTGAAACTCATTTCCCAGCCCGCCCAGAACCAGCGGAGATAGAACGGATCCAGCAGGATCGCCGCCAGAACAACCCCCAACACCGCACGGGTCCGGATGAGGCGACGCCCCAAGGCATACAAGGCCCCAACGGCGAAAAAATGCCCGATCAGCGAGATGGCATACCGTCCGCCGGTCAGTCCCAGCCATCGCACCAGTTCCGCCATCGTGAAGAAAAAAGTCACGCTGGTCATGGCGTAGCAAGGCTCGCCCGGGTTGTATTCCAGGCGCCCGGTGGACAAGAAATTCTCAATCAACCGGAAATAGATGAACGAGTCGTCCCCGCAGGTATGGACATAGGGCAAACTCAACAGCAGGGAGAACAAGGCCAGCGCCAGCCAGGGGAACAAATGGATTCGCGGATTCATGTACGCCGCTCCATCGGACCGGACCTGGCGATCCAATAGGGGCGGCTGGTCAGAACCACTGCGCCGTCTTCTTCCCGTTTCATTGGGCCCCCTCCTCCGAAACACGTTGAAAAACCTCCATCATTCCGGTGGCGCATTTTTCCCATGAGAACTGCGCAACCCGCCCGGCGCCCCGCGCCGCCAATTGCTTCCGCAGGGTTTCATCCGCCGCCAGGCGCCCCATTTTTACCATCAGGTCCTCCAGGTCGCCCGAGCGGAAAATCAAGGCGGCGTCACCGGCCACCTCCGGCAACGATCCGGCATCGGAACACAAAACGGGCACGCCGTGACCCATTGCCTCCAGCACGGGAAAACCAAATCCCTCGAACCTCGACGGCAGCACGGTGGCCAAGCACCCCCGATATAGCGCGCCGAGCAGGTCTTCCTCCACGCGGCCGAGATACTTCAGCCGGCCACCTCCCCGATCCGATTCCTTCAGCCGCTTCAGAAAACGCGCGTGACCTTCTCCGGAAGGACCCACGAAAATCCATTGGATGTCCTTTGGCCATGCGTCACCCATGCGCTCCTGCGCGGCCAGGATCAGATCCAGCCCTTTGCCGATGAAATCCGTGCGTCCAGGGACCAGAAAATATCGCCCCGCCGCGCATCCCTGCGCCTGCAGCAACGCGCCCGCATCCGCCACCCGCCCGGGACCATGTGTCGCCGGCCCGGGATGAACCACGGCCACCTTCGCTCGCACCCCAAGGAACCGGGCCATGTCGTCCGCCGTGGATTGAGATATGGCCGTGAACGCCGCCGACCGACGCACCGACCGGGGAATGCAAATCTGCTTGCGGAAGACCATGCGGACCCAGTCGTATTTCCCCGCCACATGGTATTCGCCCAGGTCCAGGAACGTCGTGAGGGTTGGACACTGCCAACGGCCCGGAAAAGAATTGCAGCCGCTGGGATTCCAAAACAAGTCCGGCGTCAAGGCATCCACCCGCGGCCGGGCCATGAACTCCAGCCAGAACGCCTTGCGGAATTGATTGTCCAGCAGGGGGACATAAATGGGGTTCAAACCGGGTCCCGCCGAATCCTGAAGAACCGCCTCGGCTTCCCGGTTGCAAAACACCGTCCACCTCGCGCCGGGAAAGAGTTGCCGCGTCGTTCCCAGGGTCTTTTCGAAAAACATTTCCGCCCCGGCCCGGCGGCCGAACAGGGTGTAGATGGCCGCGATGTGGAGGTTCATGACCACACCTTTCGGGCGCCGTCCGATGACGCCTCCTCCGCAGGCCTTCCGGCCACCGGTTGGTAATGGCGGAGAAAGAGTTGCTTGGGGGTTTCCCGCGAGAATGCGGCACCCATGGCCGTGCGCCAGATGCGGCTGCGCAGCGCATGGTCGGGCGCCCGGCTCAGCCAGCCCCAATAGAGGCTCTTGCCAGCGTCGAGAAGCATCATCGCCGTGGCATAGATCAGCCACCGGAAAACCGAATTCCGGCTGTGGAAGATCGTCTGCCCCCGCTGCATGGCCAGCACCGTCGCCAACGCGTGCCGTCCCAGCGTCGCCGCATGGTGGTGATAGATCTGGACATCGGCGTTGACATAGCAGGCGAATCCTCGCTGGTTGGCCAAGGTCGACAGCGCCGTGTCTTCGGGCGCGAAAAAATAGGTTTCGTCGAAATACCCCAGTTCCCGCAGGACGGACGTACGCACCATGAAAGCGGCGCCCAGCAGGTTGTAGGTCCGGAATAGGCCCTGGCCATTGACCCACGGCGAGCGGATGCGGTCCGGCCGCCGCAGCTTGAATTCAAACAGGAGCCAGTGCCGCATCGTATGCGGCACATCCCCGCAATACTGCACCGAACCATCCATGAACAGAATCTTGGGACTGATGAAGTCGGCGCGGGGTTCCTTGTCGAAGGATTCATGAAGCAGGTCCACCACCGGCATGTCCATGACGGTGTCGTCGTTCACCACGAAACAGAACTCGCCACGGGCACGCTCCAACGCGAGGTTGTTGTTTTCCGCGAATCCGCGGATCTCGCGGCTTTCAATGATGTTCACCGCGGGATGCCTTGCGCGCAACCACGCGAGGTTCTCCGGGGAATACAGGTAGGCCACCACCCAGATTTCATAGCTGACGCGCTGCGTGTGCCGCTGAAGGCTGTCGAGGCACCGGCCCAGGTTTTCGGGCTGGTTCATCGACACGATGACCACCGACACGTCCACCGGGAACTGCGCCTCCGCTGTCATAACCCGCCCGTCTCCTTCGGGGCATGGCGCAGCCCGTCATAGACCCGGACCATGGCCCGCACATAGGCCTCGGGGGAAAACATGGCCCCGACCCGTTCCCGGCCCGCCGCGCCCATGCGGGCGCGCAGCTCCGGCTCCTTCAGCAGCCGCTCCACGGCCCCGGAAAACCCCTCCACGTCCTCGGGATCGACCAGAATCCCGGTCACCCCGTCCTCCACCATCTCCGGAATCCCGTCCACGCGCGTGGCCACCACCGGGAGGCCATGGCCCATCGCTTCCATCACCACGCGGGGAAACGAATCCCGCCGCGTCGGCAAAAGCAGAACAGACGCCTCGGCGTACACCGGCTCCAGGCTGGCAACCAATCCGCGGATGGAAACCACGTCCGAGAGCCCGTGCTCCCGGATGAAGGCATCGGCCGCCGCGCGATCCGCCTCCGCAAGCCAGTTGCCCAGCATCCAGGCCTCGAAGACCACTCCCCGCTCATGCAGGCGCCGGCACACCTCGAGAAAGACGTCGATTCCCTTCGCCCTCACCATCTGCGCCGCCATGATCACCAGAGGGCGCGCCCGTTCCATCCGCAGACCCGTTTCGGAAACCGGGTAGAAATTTCCGATGATGGCCACCGGCCGGGTTCCATGCGGATATTGTTCATTCATGGCCTGCGTGAGATAGATGATCTTGTCTGCCACAATCCGCACCATCCATAGCTCCGAACGGGATTCCCACCCCTCTTCCCATGGCTCGTGGATCGTCACCACCACCGGCACGCGAGCCAGCCACCCCGCCAGCAACGCGTAAGGCAAATGCGCCGCCCGGCTGTGAATGTGCAAAATGCCCGGCCGGTCCCGAAGCAGGCGCTGCAAATGAACAACATACGCCATGCGCGAAGCGGCCACCGCGCCAATGTTCCGGATGAACTTGACCGGACCCGCTCGCCGCAAGCCACGGAACGCCAAGGGACGGCACCATGTCGCGATACCCGCCTCGCGGGCACGATCCTCCAACGGCCCATGCTCGCACAACACCAGGCAGACTTCGTCAAAGACATTCCGCAAAACCCGGGCATGCTCCAGGGCGCAAATCGGCGCCCCGGACAGGTTGCCCCACGGTGCCGCGGAATACAGACGAGTCGCCATCCGCTACTCCTCCGCGGCAGGCGGCGCCGGGAAGAAACCGGGAATCTGCCGAAAATCCGCGAGCCGGATCATGTCGTGATCGTCTTCCCGCGCTGTTTGCCCCGGGGCCTTGACCATGAGGGGAACGTGTCGCTTGCCCTCGGGATTCTGGCTCCAGTCCTTGAAATGCGAGCCGTGGTCTGAAAGCATGACCACCCAGGAGTCGTCCCAACGCCCCGCCGCGTGAAGGACGTCCGTCAATTCGCCGAACAGGCGATCGGCGTAGCGCAGTTGCTCCTCATATCCTTCCGGATCCTCACGCCCGTACGAACTGGCCCCCCCCTCGGCATTGAAGACAATCGGGGGGTGCGGAACCGTCAAATGAATGATCACCAGGTCGCCCGGCGAAAGGGCTTCCCGGATGAATGCCGTTCCGGCTTCCAGCACGCCCCATGTCAGTTGCCGGTGATATCGGTCCAGCATGGGCGTGTAGGCATTGAACTGCTTGGCCATGCCGGCGAGGGGATCCTTCGAGGCCGTCAAATACCCGACCCATTGGCGATACAACGCGGCTTTCCAGGCCGATGTCCCCCCCGAAGGGACCACGCCGTAAAAACAAGGACTATGCACTCCATCCCAAATCCCCGGCATGATCGTCGCGTAGGGGAGGTAATAGCCGATGTACACCGCGCGCCCTCCGGCCAACTGGAACGGGCGCGTCATCCGGTTCAGGAAATCCCCGGGTAAGCGGGGCGGCTCATTCGACCCACCGGCCAAGCGCCAATACACACCCGTTTCCATCACCAGCGGATCGGTGACTTCCTCTTGCAACATCAATCCGGGAAGAGAGGTCGAGGTGAAATCCCCGCAGGATCGCGCCCGGTGGTAGATCGTGGATGTCTTGGAAAATTCCACCAGGGCGGGCAGTTCGCTCCGGACATTCCCGTGGGCATCCCACATGTCGTCATAGCCGATCATGTCCAGGATCAGGATCACCGCCGCCGCCCCGCGCCCTTCGTCATTCCGCCCCAGGTCCAGCGGATCCATGCCGGAATCCGGCCACTTCGGGGCCCACAGCAACCGGACGGGCAGCAACACCAGCAAAGGCCACAGAAGCCCCAATCGCCGGCATCCCGCAATGGCCGTTTTCCGCATGCGGGGCCATGCATAGCCGGCGGCGGTCAAACCCAGCCCCGTCCCCCATATGAGAAGATAATATGCCGTCCCCGTCATCCACGGCCAATGCAGCACAAGCTTCTGCCTCAAAACCGGAAAGAAATTGAACCCCGCCTGAACCACGAAAAAAAAGAACCAGGGCGATAGCCAGGCCCCCATGCGCCCCTTGGCCATCCGCATGCACGCATGCAGCCCGGCTGCGGCAAGCAGCCCTCCCCCGGCCAACAACACAATCAACGCCAGGGTATCTCTCCAATCCAAGTACCCATACAGGCGGTTCCCCCGATCCAGCACCTGCCCCAGATAGCCGCCCGCCAGCAACATCAGGCCAATTTGGCACCGCACCCACACCGGACCGAAGGGAATCGGGCGCCCGTGGCCTTGCCGTTCAGTGCGATCGGCGGGCTCGTTCATGGCATGGATTGTGGTGCCGGGATCGGTTGATCCTTGGACGCGTCCATGTCCCACAAGCGGCCAATGAACATCCAGATGAATACATAGATCAACGGCATGCCCATGGAAATGGACAGCGTGGCCGTGAGAAACACCAGCATCAGCGAGGCGGAGAGCCCCAATGCAAGGCCTCCTTTGAGGCTTCTCCGGGGAAGGGTGCTGGACTGTTGCCACAATTTGAAGGCCGTCCAGAACAGGAACCAGAAATACGCGGTGCCACCCAGCCAGCCGAATTCGCTGTAGATCATGGTGATCCACGAGAATGGCGAACGGAGAGTGGAACCGCGCACCGCCTGGTTGGTATCCCCCTTGACCAGCTGAACACGGCGAAATTCGTCTTCATATGGAATGTAATAACGACGCGCCAGCGGCGTGCGTTTGTCGATGGATTGGAAAGATCCAAAACGGCCAGGTCCCGCACCGAGCAAAGGATAGGGAACCAAATGCCCGAAATCGGTGGTCACGGCGCGATACATGTCCCCCTTGGGCGAATCAAGGGCCATATGCCGATAATATCGCAACCCTTCCCGCCCACCAAAACGTCCCGATGAAAACAGCAGCAGGGATGCCAGCCCCAGCGACGCAATGAAACCCACGGAAAGCAGTCGCGCCTTCATCGGGTAGGACGGATGCAACAGGAAGGGGATGAAGGCGATGAACATCATCACCAACGCATGCTTGGTGTCCGTCATGAAGACCAGGTTGTAGGCGATGATCAGCAGGCACAGGCCCGCCAACTGCCGGATTTTCCTGCTTTGGGTCTGGCCATAGGTGATCCACCACCCCCAGCCCAGAAAAAGCGCCATGATGCTGAAGTAGCCCACAATGTGCGCTTTGTTCCCGACCGGACCGAACACCCCCCCGCTCCAATCCGGCGTGATCCACACCCAGGGTCTTCCCTGCCACAGCACATTGTAGAAAAACTGGGCCGTCGCATATCCCAGAAACGTCCAGAACCACTGGTTTAGTTCCTTCTCGTCCCGGAAGGTGCAGGTGAGGCGGCAGTAGTACCACAGGATGTAGGGCCGCAACACCGTCTGGACCACGCGCACGGTCGTGAGGGGAGAGGCCTTTCCGTTGACATACCAACTGACCCCAGCAATCAGGATGAATACCAGGGGGAACCAAGTGGTTTCCTTGAGTTGCCGCCGCTGAATCCAGTTCATCACGATGACCGCCAGCATGAGCATGAAGAACAACTCGTCGATGAACCCCGGCAGCGGTACCCAGAGCAACCCCAGCAAGCGGTGATCGGGCATCGCCAGGTAATAGACCAGCATGAAATTCAAAAGCCACCGGGGCCGCTCGAGCAACAGGATGCCGAAGGCGAAAATGGTCACGAGAAAGGCCCAGGCCAGGGGGGCCGGAGCCCCGAACATGCCGGCAACGAAAAACATCACCAGCAGACCGATCGCATATCCGGCCACCGTGAGCCAACCGATCCACCGATACATCGGGAACTGGTAGGCGGTCCGCTGGCTAGGCTGGAGTTGGATGGGGGGGGGCACAGGGTCCATAGAAAGTCAAATAAGTGCCGGTTACCCGATCTGAAAGCAATCGCAAAATGGACCTATCCATTCCCTGCGCCGGTCCCGCCGCTTCGCGCGCGGGCGACAACTTCGTGATAGGCCGATTCCACTCGCGCGGCGATCTTGGCCATGTCGAACTCTTCCGCGATTCTGGCGCGGGCATTCTGCCCCATGCGGAGTCGCAGGGCGGCGGAATGATGCAGGGAAAGCAAGGCTTCTGCAAGGGCGTTCGGCTCCCCCACCGGCACCCGCAGCCCATTCACCCCATTCACCACGACGGCACGGTTGCCCTCGATGTCCGATACCACGGCGGGAAGCCCTGCCGCTTGCGCCTCCAACAGGGAACAGGACAGCCCTTCCCACCGGGACGGAAGGACAAAGATCCCCGATTGGCGCAATTCTTCCTGCACGCGATCGGTTCGACCAAGAAAGGCCACCGAAGAACCACAGCCGACCTTTCGGGCGTATTCCATCCAGGGGGAAGAATCCCCGCCGCCAAATATCCGCAGGCGCGCCGACGGCTCCCGCGCATGGACCAGGCTCCACGCCTCCAACAACACATCGAATGCCTTGGCCTCCCCCTGCGTGAAATTGCCCACGTACACGACATCGCGATGCTGGACCACGTCTGCGGCTTCCCGGGGAATCTCAACTCCATTGGGCACATCCAGGATCTGATGGGCCGGGATTCCTTGCGACTCCAGGCCTCTCCGGATGGAAGCCGATATCGCAATAAAGGCGCACTTGTCCCGATGACGCCGCCAATGCGCCAATCCCGGCACGTCCCGCATGCCTGGCCACTCCAATGCCCCTTTCCCATTGTGCTCGGTGCACACGACGGGGACCCCAAGTCGTTCGGCCAGCCAATGCGCCAACCCGGCCAGCCAATGCGACTCGTGCACATGGACGATGTCTGCCGCCCATCGCCCTGTTCTCAATGCCCAGGCCACTTCCATGATAAAACTGGCTTGTCCGATCCATTCGATCGGCGCCATGAAACGGAAACGCCGGCCGGAGAGGGAAGGCGAATGGTCGGAACCGGGAGATTCCCGATGGCTTCCGCCGGCGAGCGGGCCGGGAGGAGCGAGACGCCGACGCCACGACGCGATGCCGTCATGGATTTTCCGGACCGCGGACACCCCCGGCAACAAAAAACCCCGGCGAACAATCCGTACCCCATCCTGTTGCTCGTTCCGGGGGCTTCGCCCTACCCACCATTCCGTCAGGACCGTGACGTCGTGCCCTCTCGATGCCAAGGCACGGGCCTGCGCCCGACATTGATTCTCCGCCCCCCCGGCAGGGGCAGGTGGAAAAGACAAAACCATGATCAGCACTTTCATGGAGTGGCAGCGGGCTCCCGATAGGCCGAGTTCGATGATTGGATAAGACCGGAGTATACTCCTTCCAACTTCTCTGCGACCAAGGAAATATCAAAACGCTTCCGAACGACGTCCCGGGCGGACTGGCCCATTCGGGCGCGCATTTCCGGCGAACGATGCATCCGCACAATCGCATCGGCCAACGCGGCCACATCTCCGGCAGGAACAACGAGCCCATTCCATCCGTCTTCCACCACGCTTCGGTTCCCGGGAATGTCCGAGACGATGGCCGGCAAGCCTGCCGCCTGGGCTTCCAACAGGACATTGGAAAGGCCTTCCACGCGCGAGGGAAGAACGAGGTATCCGGCCGTGGCCAATACCGGCCCCAGATCCGCAATCTCCCCTGCGAATTGCAGGCTATCGCCCACCCCTTCCTCGCGGGCCATCGCCTTCCAGCTTTCGACGTCTCCCGCACCATACAGGTGCATGGCGATCGCCGGCTCTCTCCTCCGGGCCACCCCCCAGGCACGAATCAATACATCAAACCCTTTGAATCCAGCCCCCTGGCTGAAATTGCCGCCATAGATGGCCAGGGCGCTCTCTCCCGGACGCGCCCCTTCCACCGGCCACACCACGCCATTGGGCACGTCGAATATTGTATCGCCGGCAATGCCTGCTTTCATCAATTCCCCGCGAATATGTGGCGTGATGGCAATGAAGGCGCACTCCCTCCGGCGCCGTTTCCAGCACTTCAGCCACGGAATATCCCGGCGGTCTGGCCATCGCAACACCTCGCCGCATGCCTCCTTGCACACCACGGGCACGCGCAGCTTCTCGGCCACCCAGTGCGCGAATCCGGCGATCCATTCCGACGAATGCACATGCACCACGTCCGCCTCTATTTGCCGCGTCCACACCTTCACCGCCACTTCCGCGATGAAACTCCACTCCTTCCCCCATCGTGCGCATCGGATCCACCCAGGCACCGCGCGTTCGCAGGACGGCCGCCACGCATCGCGCTCCCCCTCCATGCCGTTCGGCTTCCCACCCCCCTCCATCCATTGCTGGAGTTTCAATGCCAAGGCGAGCAGGGGGAGCAGAAAACCCATGCGAAGCACTTGAACGCCTCCGATGCATTCTCGGCGGGGATGCCGACGATTCAACCACTCGGTCACTACCGTCACCTCATGCCCCCGTGCCGCCAAGGCCAGGGACTGCGCCAGGCATTGCTTTTCCGCCCCTCCGCTCGGCGCCGGCGGGAAGGCACTGGTTATCATCAGGATCTTCATCCGCGTTCCGTGATCCGTTGCAAGAAATCCTCCACGTGGGCTTCCTCCGGCCAGATGGGCCCCTCGTGCCAATTCATGGCACGGTCCCAATGCCCCGGACACTGATGTACAGCCCAATCCGCATAGCAATAGCTGATTTCCGCCGCAACAGGCTCCCGCGCCTCGCCCCGGAAGAGAAAATCGAATGCCATGGATTGCGAACCCAGTTTCTTGGCCGCTTCAAACGCCCGTTCCACGCAGCGCAAGTCAATCGCCCCGATGTCATGGTCGATGCTCCCGCTGCCCGAAGCCCGGAAATCACCCGGACGGTTCATCCGGCGAAAAGCGAACGCCCGGTCGCCAATCACCGTCACCCGCGTATCAAATTGGTTGTCCGGAAGGAACTCCTGGAACAAGGCATAGTTCTTCTGCGGCATCCAAAAAGTGGAATCCGGCAGATCCGGGAAACGGTCGGCAAACACATACGCGGCGGCAGACCATGCGCGCTTGGCGGCATTCCCCAGACGGCGGCGCAACCGAAGCAGCCTGCTCAGCGGGAGCGATGGAGCGAACAGGATGCCCGAACCGGAAAAACACCGCTCCACATAAGCTTTTGCCTCCACTCCGTTACGGATCAGGCCTACATTCTGGCTCCCGGCCCCGCCCGACAACTTGGCCACCACCGGATACTTCGCCTCCGCGCACCACGCCAGCGCATCGGATTTGCGCCAAAACACCCAAGTCGTTGGGTGAGGAATCTCCAGCGCTTCCAGCAAATAGCTCTGCGCAATTTTATCGTCGTAATGCCAACAGGTCGCCAGATCGGGAAAGACCGGAATGCGCAGGTGCTCCTCGATGACCCTCAAGATCGGCAGCGCCGCCAGCCGCACTTCATGCGGATAATGGAACCAATGCCACATCACGCCGTCGCAGCCGCGGACTTGTTCCAGCGGCGCATCCCCCAGCAAATCCACCGGCTTCACCACCCCCCCTCGGGCGATCAGTGCCTCTGCCCAGCGGCTCGCGAAACCTTCCCTGTCCGTGGCATGGAGGCCAATTGTCAGTCTGTCTTTTTTCATCGCGTGTGTTCTATTTTTCCGTTCCATTCCGACCCGCCTCCGCTTATCGCTTGACCGCTACGAGCGCCAAGGTGGCGGCGGTTCGCGGAAACGGCTTCAGGCGATTTCCGAGGAGCAGATGGTTCAACCGGTTCACGGCCGGCTGGGGCACGCGCAACAGCCAAGCGACACCCCGGCTCAGGAGGCCCCGGTCTGGTACGAATCCAATGTCTGGCCCCCCGAGCGGGCCGCAGTGAAGAATGCGCACGCCCAGCACGGCGGCCAGGCCCTGGAGCGCTTCCAGCGTGCAGGTACGCGTGTTGTGGATGGCATAGACCGGGGGATTGAACCGCCGCACCAGCCGGCCGTACCACGTCGTTTCGTTGAGGTTGGGCACGGTCACAACCAGCACTCCACCCGGCCTCAGCAATTCCAGGTGCTTGCGCACGACCTCCAGCGGATCGCGAAAATGCTCGATGAATCCGAACGAGGCCACCAAATCATACGCCCCGGCGTGTCGTTGCCGCCAGGCGTCGTCTAGCACGTCGCCCGGCATGACCAACGCCTCGTCGAGGCCAAACCGCCGGTACAGGGCCTTTTGCGCGGCCACCCCGGCCTGCGTGTATTCCAGGCCCCAGGGCTCGATGCCCAGGCGCCGCCAGAGTTCAAGGCTGATCCGACCGGGGGCGCTGCCGATTTCCAAGGCCTGCAGGCCGGACCGGCCCGCCAACTGGGGCCGCAGTACAGCCTCGATCAGTTGGCGGAGCCAGTGTTCCGGCAGCCCCCGCCGTTCCCGTTGCGCCTGCCGCCGCTCCCAGCGGCGTTTCCGCGCTTCCAGCCAACGGTCGGGAATGAAGCGCCGCACGAACCGCTTCCACGCGGGCCGGCCCCGGGACGTGTCGCCGCCATGCACTTGTTCCCAGTACGGCGCCGCGGAAAGCCTTTCCTGAACCGGCGGCGTCATGCCACATCCCCTCCGCCCGCGCCCGGGGCCCGGCGCCGGCCGTCCCGGAGACCCGCGAGTTTCCGAAGCCCCGCCTGGACCAGATCCCAGCAGTAATCCCGGGCCAGCCGATCGGCCGGCCAAAGAACCAGCCCAACCCCGTAGACCGCGCCGAAAACCAGCGCGGAAACTGCCCCCGTCATTCCGGGACCGAATCCCGCTCCGGCCCAGGCCCGGAACCCGACTGCCGGCAGCGCGGCCAGGCCGCAGGCCAGGACCGTGGCGCCGAACGTCCGCCAGACCGGCCCCAGCGGAATCCCCGGAAAACGGCGCACCACAGAACCCGTGATGATCAGCATGTACACCAGCATATGCAGGCACAAGCCCACCGGATAGCCCAGGGCGCCCCACTGCCGGACGGCCAGCACCACCACCAAAACGTTCAATCCGTTGGAAAAGAGCTGCCACAGCACGCCGTAGCGAATGGCCTGCCGGGCCACCAGATACCGGGCCAGAATCGTCATGAATCCCGTCAGCGGCAGGTTCAGCACGAACACGGAGAAGAGCAGCCCCGCCAACTGCAAGGCCTCGCCCTGGAACCGGCCGCGACCGAACAGGATGTTCATCAGGTCGAACCCGACCAGGGCCATCAGGCCCGCCAGCGGCATGAGGATGAAAATCGCCACGCGGGCAATTCGCCCGAACGAAACATTGAGTTCCGCTTCTTCCCGCCGAGCCATCAGCTCGTTGAACTTGACCGCCGTCACCGCCGAGAATTGCGACGTCAGCATGTCCAGCGGCACGCGACTCATGCGCTGGGCGTAGTTGAGCGCGGTCAACGCGCCGGCGCTGAATCCGGTGAACAGGAAGAGCGGCAGGTAGCTCGCGGCGGTCGCTGCCAGCGTGCCCAACTCCGTCCAGAGGATGTTCCGGCAGACCTCCCCGCCGATCCGCGTCTGCCAGGCCGTCCACCGCCAGTGGATGGCCCGTACTAGGAATCCGCCGTTGACTAGGATCTGCAGCGCAAACCCCG
>CAYODC010000002.1:5212-32553 GCA_964402575.1 uncultured Verrucomicrobiota bacterium | reverse complement strand
CCCCGGTCGGAGGCGTAGCGTTTGCAGGCCTCGGCGATGGCATCGAGATTCCGGGTGCATTCGGCGGCTTGCTGCTTCTGGCGGTTCTGGATGAACGCCGGGAGGGCGATGGCCGCGAGCAGCAGCAGGATCGCCACGACGATGGCGCATTCGACGACGGTCATGCCGGCGGTACGGTTCATGCGAGGTGTTCCTCCAGGAGAGGGCGGATGGAATCGGGAATGGGCCGGGGAACGGCGGACTGGAAATCATAGTGGACAATGACGGCGTTGCCGCTGGCGCTGAGGACGCCGTCCTGCCAGGCTTCCTGCCGGACGGTGAACGAGGAGCGGCCGATCTTCGCGACGGCGGTGCGGATTTCGACATCTTTACCCAGCACCATGGGGACCAGGAAATCCACGTCGATGTGCGCCATGATCAGGTTCCAACCTTCGAGCTGCATGTCGGGGTTGAAATAACGGAAGAAAGGTTCGCGGCCCAGCTCGAACCAGACGGGCAGCAGGGTGTTGTTGATGTGGCGCAATCCGTCCACATCGCCGAAACGGGGGGTGATGGTTTTCGTGAACATAAGCCTCGGGTCGATGAAAGCCCGAGATTTAACGGCGGCGGAGGGGAAGAGTAAAGATGAAAGCGCGGCCCGCGCGAAAGAAGGGCGAAAATAAAACTTTGCCTCGGGAGGTAAAACGGTAAAGTGCACCGGATTTTCCACCCCTTTCGAACCACAAGGAGATTGCGATGCTGACGACGAAACGTTTCGACTACGTGTCCTTTGAGAAGGTCCACCTGCATCCGTCGGTGGCCAACCACCGGCCGCTGAACGAGGCCAAGGTGGCGCATTACGCCGACGACATTCTGCGCAACGGGCTGCTGGAGCCGATCGTGGTGTGGGAGCGCAATCCGGGCGAATACTTCCTGGTGGGCGGTTTCCACCGGCACAACGCGGTCCGCCGGATCCGCTCCGAACGGCCGGGCTATTTCGACCGGATCGACGTGCGCGTGGTCCATGGCGATCTCGACGAGATCCAGGCGTTGAACCTGAAGCTCAATGCGGACCGTTTGGATGCGCGGATCACGGATTACTTCGACGCGGTCATCTTCATGGCCAATGCCAACTGGGACAAGAACCGCATTGCGCAGTTCCTGGACAAGAACGTGGCGTGGATCGAAGACCTCCTGCGTTTCGCGCCGGGGATGGACCCGCGCGTGCGCAAGAAGCTGGAAGACGGCCAGATCACCTGGGCAAAAGCCAAGGCGATCTGCAAGGCGGTGCTGGCCGCGCCGCCGGGGCAAGAGCGCGCAGCGGCGGACAAGGAGCTCGCGGCGCTGGACGCACCGGTCACCAAGCCGGCCCCCCGGGTGCTGACGTTCCGGACAGCGGCCAAGCGCCTGAACGCCCACAAGGGCACGACGTTCCAGGTGTCGGGCGGGGATGTCCTGGCGCTGCTGGAGGTTCTGCGGGGCAAGACTTCGGGAGCCGAGGCGCTCGAACAGGTGCGCCGCGCGTTCCCCGGGTTGATGGACGCATAGGTTTTCCTTGTTTCCCCCGGGGAGGGGATAGTAAGAAGGGCGGGTTATGAAATCGATCCCGCAATGCGTCTGCGCCCTTGTCCTGCTGGCAGGGCTGGTTGGACAGCCCGGCTGCGCCCTTGTGCGCAAAGGGGCCGCCCATGTCATCTCGCCCATGGCCTCCCAGTTGTCCGACGGCTTCATGCACCAGAACGACGTCGAGTTGGTCCGCGACGGGGCGCCGGCCTTTTTGTTGATGCTGGATGCGCTAGCGGAGGCCCATCCGGACAACCCCACCGTCCTGCTGGCGGCGGCGGAAGCCCAGCTGGCCTACGCCGCGGGGTTTGTCGATCGGGCCAACCGGGACCGCACCCGGACCATGTATGAAAAGGCCAAGGTCTACGGCCTGCGCGCGTTGTCGCAGTCCAACCGCCGGTTCGCCAAGGCCCTCGACCGCCCGGTCGACGAATTCCAGACGGCGCTGCGGACGTTCAAGAAGGCCGATGCCCAGACGCTGATCACCACGGCCACGGCCTGGGTGATGTGGGTCATCGCCAATTCCGATTCGCCGTCGGCCCTGGGCGACATGCCCAAGGTCATCGCGATGATGGAGCGCGTGAGAGACCTGGATCCCGGCATCCGGCAAGGCGGTGTCGATCTGTTCTATGGCATCTATTACACGGTGATGCCGCTGGGCGGCGGGCGCGATCTCGACAAGGCCCGCGCGCATTTCGAGCGCAGCATGGAGATCGCGGGCCCCGGATACCTGCTGTCCCGCGTGACCTTCGCCGAGTTCTACGCGCGCTATGCGTTCGATGCGGAACTGTTTGAAAAGATCCTGAACGATGTGCTGGCCGCGGAGCCCGGCATTCCGGAATTTACGCTGTTGAATGCCGTGGCCAAGATGCGCGCGCGCGAGCTCCTGGCGCAAAAAGAAGAGTTTTTCTAGGAAAGGAAAAGCATGAACCGATTGACCTCCATGATGGCGGCGGCGTTGATGGCCGCGGGCCTGGCCGGCACCGCCCGCGCCCAGGTCCCCTTGAAGCTGGCCACCCTGGCGCCCGATGGCAGCATTTGGATGCAGGCCCTCAACGACGCCAAGGCCGAGATCGAAGCCGCGACGGCCGGGGCGATCCGGATTCGCATCTATCCCGGCGGCATCATGGGCTCAGAAAAGGATGTCCTCTTCAAGATCAAGACCGGCCAACTGCAGGGCGGCGGGTTCATGGGGTATGCGATCGGGAACATCTGTCCCGATGCCAGCGCGCTGATGTTTCCCATGGTTTTCCGGAACTACGAGGAAGTGGATTCGACGCTGGAGACAATCCGTCCGCTGCTGGACTCCAGCGCGCGCCGGAACGGATTCGAGACCATGGGCTGGACGGAAGTGGGTTTCAGCTATGCGTATGGCACCAAGCGGATCGGCAGCCTGCCGGAGCTGCGGGCCACCAAGGTGTGGGGACTGGACTCGCCCATGCTGATGGAGCTGTTTGCCGCCGGCGGCATCGCCTCGATTCCGGCCAACGTGACGGATGTGCTGACGTCGCTGCAGACCGGGGCGCTGGACAGCGTGTTCGGGCCGCCGACGGCGGCGGTGGCGGTGCAATGGCATACGCGCGTGCGCTTCTACAACGCCATGCGGCTGACCTACGCCATCGGCGGGGTGTTCCTGTCCTCCGCAGGGTGGAACGCCATTCCCCCCGCGCACCGCGACACGGTCCGGGCGGCGTTCGACAAGCACTGCCGCCTGCTGACGCCCAAGGTCCGCCGCAGCGATGCGGAAGCCCTGGATTTCCTTGGCCGGCAGGGCGTAGAGCCCATTGCGGAAACCCCGGAGACCCGGGCGGAGTTTGAGCAGATCGCGACGGTCGCGCTGGCGAAGATCAAGGGGCATGTATTTTCGGCCGAAGCCTGGGATGCGCTGCAGGCGCACCTGAAGAGCCTCCGCGCTCCATGACCGGATTTCTGGAAAAGGCTTTTCGCGCGGTTAGCCGCTGGGTGGACCGTATTGAACGGGTGGTGCTGGCGGTGCTGGTGACCGGCATGGTGGCGCTGGCGGCCGTGCAGATCCTGCTGCGCAACGTGTGGCATTCGGGCCTGCCATGGGCCGAAGCGCTGCTGGGCATGGCGCTGCTGTGGTTGACGTTGCTGGGAGCGCTGGCGGCCGCGGGGCTGGGGAGGCATCTCTCCATCGACCTGGCTGCGGCGTTGCTGCCGCGCCGGTTTGCCGGCTGGATCGGCCGCGCCACGTCGCTGTTTGCCGCCGTGGTTTGCATTATGCTGGCCTGGGCGGCGGGGCGTTATGTGGGGTTCCAGCGCGAATTGGACATGGGAGCGGTGCTGGGCTGTCCGTTGTGGAAGCATTACCTGGTCCTTCCGGCGGCGTTCTGGCTGATGGCGCTGCGTTTTGCCGTGCGCGTGGCCGTGCCGCATGCCTGGCTGGTCCCGGAAGAAGTGGAAGAAGGGCTGGGCGAGGGGAGGACCGCTCCGTGATCTGGGCCGTGGTGGTGTTCGCGTTGCTGGGCGTACCAATGTTTGCCGTGTTCGGGGCACTGGCCATGCTGGCCTATGGGGCCGGACCGTTTCCGATCGATTTGGCGAACATCATTGGCGAGCTGACGCGCTTGACGAACATGCCGATGCTGCAGGCCCTGCCGATGTTTGCGCTGGCGGGCTATGTACTCGCCGGCAGCCGGGCCTCCGAGCGGCTGCTGCGGATCACGCGGGCGGCCTTTGGCTGGATGCCTGGCGGCCTGGCCCTGGTGTGCATCGTCACCTGTTCCTTCCTGACCGCGTTCACGGGGGCGTCGGGCGTGACCATCGTGGCGCTGGGGGGGCTGCTGCTGCCGGCGCTGCTCCGCGACGGCTACCGGGAAAAGGCCGCGCTGGGGCTGGTGACGAGCGGCGGCAACATGGGGGTGCTCTTTGCGCCCAGCCTGCCCTTGATCCTGTATGCGATCATTGCGCAGCCGATCTCGGGCGAGGTGACGGTGGACGCGCTGTTCCGTGCGGGCGTGCTGCCGGGGCTGGTGGCCGTGGGCGCGCTGAGCCTGTACGGCATCTGGGCGGGGATCCATGCGCGGATTCCGCGCCGGGCATTTGCCGCCCGCGAACTGGCCGCGGCCTTGTGGGAAGCGAAATGGGAATTCCCCATGCCCTTCGTGGTGCTGGGGGGCATCTATGGCGGATGGCTGGTGGCCAGCGAGGCGGCCGTCATCACCGCGGCCTACGTGCTGATTGTCGAAGTGCTGGTGTACCGGGAGATCCCGTTCCACAAGCTGTCGCATTTGATCCGCGACACCGTGGTGCTGGTGGGCGGGGTCCTGCTGATTCTGGGCATGGGCATGGCCATCACCAACTACCTGATCGACGAACAGGTGCCCCAGTTGATTTTGGAGTGGGTGGGCGAGCGCATTGCTAATCCGCTGGTGTTCCTGGTTTCCCTGAATGTCTTCCTGCTGGGGGTTGGCTGCATCATGGACATCTATACCGCCACGATCGTGATCGTGCCGCTGCTGGCGCCGCTGGCGGCGCGCTACGGGATTCATCCCGTGCACCTGGCGGTGGTTTTCCTGGCCAACCTGGCGATCGGCTACAGCACGCCGCCGGTGGGAATGAACCTGTTCATCGCCGCCATGCGCCTAAACCAGCCGCTGACCAAGCTGGCGGCAGCGTCACTGGCCTTGATGGGACTGATGCTGGGCGTGCTGCTGCTGGTGACCTATTGGCCGGCGCTGAGCCTTGCGCTGCTGCCCTGAGCTGAGCCACATGGGGGGGCGGATCGCGAACTAAACCGCGGCCTGGGCTTCCTTCAGCCGCGCCAGGGCGTTGTCGAATTCGGATGCCTTCGTGAGAAAGAAGTGGCAGGGGCGGGTGCAGAGCTGCTGGATGTCGTTTCGCAGGGACTGGTTGAAGGGGTTGAGAAGGGCCACCAGATATTCGCGGCCCAACGCTTCGAAGACGATGGCCCCGCGGTTGACCATGAAGGCTTCGGGCAGTACATGGGCCAGCTCGGCGCGCATGGCAAAGCACGACAGGGAGATGTAGGGCGTGCCGGTTTCTTCGGCCTCTTGCGCCAGAAAAGCCAGAATGCGTTCCTGGTTCTTGTGGTGGCTGGCTTCCAGCGTATGCAGCACGGAAACGGTCCCGCTGTTTTGCGAGGCGGACATCTCCGTAAGGTCCCGCACCAGCGCGGCATATTCCTCTTGGTTGATTTCGTGATGCTCGAACAATTTCCACGCCAAGTCGATTTCATCGGAAATGTTGAAGGCGCAGCGCGGTTCCGCCGGCGGGGACCAGAGGGGGTCCGGAACGCTTGCATGCGGGCTGTCCATGGGGGAGGGAACCACCGCCCCCATTTCAAAAGCTTCGATCCAGGCGCGGGCACGGGGATCGTCGTCGGCGCGCAGGAGCTCCATGTGTTCCGCCAGGGAGGACAGGTCATTATCGGCCAGCAGGATATCCGCCAGATGCAGCCGGTGGACCCGCGCTATTTCCGGTTCATCGCAGGCCGTGGCGGCGAGGATCGCCGCCTCCAGCGCGCCGCGATCGTCCGGCATGATTTCCAGAATCCGCTCGAAGGTCTGGAGCGCGCTGCGCTCGTCATCGAGATGGGACTCATCCTGCTCTGGAGTGGGGCTTGGCATGGGGTTTCCTATTTCTTAATATTTTATTAATATCAGAATTGATAATTCCTGACAAGAGTCTATAGTGCTTTGTGGAATATCTCAATTTTGTGAACGAAAAAACCCGCCATGGTTGAAGCACTAAACAAATCGGTCACGCCCCAGTCGGGCAGGATTCGGGACATCCTGCTGCGGCGCGGGGCCATCACGGCCGAGGTGTTGGCCGAGGCCGAACAAGAAGCCCACAAAAACGGGGTGCGGCTGGAGAAGTATCTGGCGGACAAGCATCGCGTACCCGCCGTGGACATGACCTTGGCGATTGCGGAATACCTCCGGATGTCGCCGATCGGCTTGGCGCATTTCACCCTGAACAAGTCGTTGATGGATGTGGTGCCGCAGGAAATGATGCAGCGCCGCAAAGTGGTGCCCATTGCGCAGGTGGGACGGTCCCTGACCGTTGCGCTCGGCGATCCGTTCGACCTGACGGCCATCGATGAACTGGCCGCCACCACCGGTTTGAAAATCGTGCCCCTGGCCGCGCCCGCACCGGAAATCCAGTCGATTCTTGACCGGTTGACATCGGAGGCCACCAAGGGACTCGACCTCGAAGAGCTGATGAAAGAGGAGGGGGAAGTCCAGATCCTCGAGGAAGGCCAGGAGGAGCAAAGCCTGGACGAAATGCTGGAAAGCGCCGAGGGGGCTCCGGTCATCCGGATGGTCAACATGATTTTAGTGGAAGCCCTCCGGACGGGCGCCAGCGACATCCATATCGAGCCGATGGAAAAGAAAGTCCGGCTGCGCTATCGCATCGACGGCGATTTGGTGGAGAAGCCGGGACCGCCCAAAGGGTTGCAGAACGCGGTGCTTTCCCGCATCAAGATCATGTCCGACCTGAACATCGCCGAACGGCGGATTCCCCAGGACGGGCGCTTCAACATCAAGGCCCTGGGCAAGGAAGTGGACCTGCGCGTCAGCATTTTGCCAACGGTCCACGGGGAAAAAGTCGTGATGCGCACCTTGGACAAAGGCAGTCTGTCGCCCAGCCTGGGCGCTTTGGGGCTGGATCCCGTCGCCGAAGAAGCCATGCGTTACGCCATTCGCCAGCCGCACGGCATCATCCTGGTGACCGGTCCGACCGGCAGCGGCAAGACCACCACGCTGTATTCGTGCCTGCAGGAATTGAACACCGAGGATGTCAACATCATCACCTGCGAAGATCCGGTGGAATACCAGTTGGCCGGGATCAACCAGGTCCAGGTCAACGCCAAGGTTGGCCTGACCTTCGCCGCCGCCCTGCGGTCGGTGCTCCGGCAGGATCCCGACATCGTGCTGGTGGGCGAAATCCGCGATGCCGAAACCGCACAGATTGCGCTGCGGGCGGCCCTGACCGGGCATCTGGTGTTGAGCACTCTGCATACCAACGATGCGCCGGGTGCCGTCACGCGGCTGATCGACATGGGCGTGGAGCCCTTCATGCTCGGATCCTCCCTGATTCTCTCGCAGGCCCAACGCCTGTACCGCAAGCTGTGCAATGCGTGCAAGCGCCCCACGGAAATCGATCCGGAAATCCTGGCCAGCAACCACATCGATCCGAAGGAATTCGAAGGCGCCACCGTCTACAAGGCCGTGGGTTGCCCTCGGTGCAACCAGGGCTACAAGGGACGGGGCGCGATCATGGAGGTGTTCCAGATCAATGACTCCATCCGTCAAGGCATCCTCAAAGGCCTCAATACTTCGGAACAGCGCGAACTGGGCAAGGCCAACGGCATGATCACCCTCAAGCAGGCCGGACTGGCGCGGGTCAAGGAAGGCTTGACCACGCTGGAGGCTGCCCTGGCCGTAACCGGCGGAGACTAGACCATGGAACCTTCTTCCTCCACCTCCAACCCCTCCCGCAAAAGCCTGCGCCGTGGAATCCCCGTGCAGGGCGCGGGCAAGATTGTCAACCAGCACCTTCCCGGATTCACCCGCCAGCTCGGGGCCATGCTGGCGGCGGGCATGCCGATCGTTTCCTGCCTGCGCGCCCTCGAGGAACAGACCGATCACAAGGCGTTCAAGGCCGTGATCCTCCAGATGCGCGGGTGCCTGGAAGGAGGGCAATCCCTGTCCGAAGCCCTGCGGCAATACCCGACCCTTTTCGAGGACCTCTACTGCAACATGGTCGGCGGCGGGGAAAAGAGCGGCGACCTGGCCGAAACCCTGGCGCGCCTGGCGTCCTTCCTGGAAGCCAGCGCCAAGCTGCGCCGCAAAGTCAAGTCGGCGATGATGTACCCGACCATCGTGCTGCTGATGTCCATTGCCATTTCCATCGGCCTGGTGCTGTTCGTGGTGCCGGTGTTTGGCGACATGTTCAAGGATTTCGATGCCGAGCTGCCGCTGCCGACGCAATTCCTGCTCGACCTGAGCGGCCTGCTGCGCCGGAACACGCTGTATCTGGTGGGCATCGTGGGGGTGTTGATCTTTGCCTTTCGGAAATGGAAGAAAACCGAAGCCGGCGCCTATGCATGGGACCGGTTTCTCCTGCAACTTCCGGTGTTCGGGAAAATGAACCGCTATGTCGCCTCCGCCCGGTTTGCCCGGATGCTCAGCCAGATGACCCGCAGCGGCGTGCCCATCCTGAGCGCCCTGAAGATCGTCGCTGGCTCCACCGGCAACCGCGTGGCCGGACGCATCGTCGAACGCGCCAGCGAGGCCGTCGAAAAAGGCGATCCGCTTTCGGCGGGTCTGCTGGACCAGAACGTCTATCCCATCGCGTTGGTCCGCATGCTGCAGGCGGGGGAAAAGACGGGCAGCATCAACGAGATGATGGACAACATCGCCGACTACTACGAAGACGAAGTCGACACGCTGGTGTCGGGGCTGACCTCGCTGCTGGAACCGCTGCTGATGGTCTTCCTGGGCGTGATCATCGGCGGCGTGGTGATTTGCATGTTTCTGCCCATCTTCAAGATGGGCGAGATTGTCGGAGGCAAGTGATCCATGGCGAAGCTGCTGGTAGTGGAAAACGAACCGGCCCTTCTGGGGCTGCTGAGTACGTTGCTGAAGGGTGAACAGCACGAGGTCACCCAGGCCAAGAGCGGCGAAGAGGCGGCCGCCCTGCTGGAGAAGCAGGCCTTCGACCTCATGCTCTCGGATATCCGCATGGGGCGCATGGATGGCATCGAGCTCCTGCGCCGGACCCGGGAAATGGTCCCCGCGATGCCGGTCATCATGTTGACGGCCTATGGCACCGTCTCGACGGCGGTGGACGCGCTCAAACTGGGCGCGTTCGACTACCTGACCAAGCCGTTCAAGATCGACGAACTGCTGCACACCGTGCGCCGGGCACTGGAATACAACCGGGCCATCCAGGAAAACGCGGTGTTGAAAGCCCAGTTGGAAACCCGGTACCGGCTGGGCAACATCATCGCGGAAAGCCCCTCCATGCAGAAAGTCTGCGAAATGATCCGGCGCGTGGGGCCGACCGATGCGACGGTCCTCATCACGGGGGAGAGTGGTACCGGCAAGGAAGTCGTCGCCAAGGCCATTCATGCCAGCAGCACCCGCAATGAAAAACTCTTCCTGCCCGTCAACTGCGCGGCCTTGCCGGAACCCTTGCTCGAATCCGAAATGTTCGGACATGTCAAAGGCGCCTTCACCGGAGCCGAATCCCACAAGGCCGGGCTGTTCGAAGCCGCGGAAGGCGGCACCATTTTCCTGGACGAAATCGGATCGATGCCGGTGTCCATCCAGAGCAAGCTGTTGCGGGTGCTGCAGGAACGCGAAGTGCGACGTCTCGGCAGCACCCAGTACATTCCCGTCAATGCCCGGGTGCTGGCCGCCACGAATGGCGATCTGCGCGAGCGAATCCAGCAGGGGCTCTTCCGGGAAGACCTGTTCTACCGGCTGAGCGTGATTTCCATCGAGATCGAACCTCTCCGCAAACGCCGGGAAGACATCCTGCCCATCGCGTTCAGTTTCATTCGCAAGGAAACGCCGGAGAAGGAAAAGCCGCCGGTGCTGAGCCGCGAGGCCTGCGATCTGCTCGAGTCCTACGACTGGCCCGGCAATGTCCGGCAACTGGAAAACTGCATCAAGCACGCCATGACGTTCGGCAACCACCAGGAAATCCGCGTGGAAGACCTGCCCGCCCAGATTCTAGATGCCCCCCGGCAGGACAAGACGGCCTCCAAGGCGATGATCGCCCAGACGTTGGACAACGCAGTATCCCTCAAGGCGTTCTTGCGCGACAAGGAAAAGGAATACCTCTCGCAGATCCTGGAGCGGACTGGCGGAGATAAGGAAGCCGCGGCGCAGAAATTGAACATCAGCCTAGCCACGCTCTACCGAAAACTCCCCAATGCACGTGAAAAAGAATAGTCCAGTTCTTCCGACGCGCTCTCTCAAACCTGCGGAGGCTTATCAGAAATGAGAGGGCATCCAGATCGGCAACCCTGCTTCTTGGCTTAAAAATTTGATGGATTTCTGGTTTAATTAGCAATATCCTAACAATGGCATTCTTCCTGCTGGTAATGATCTGTGGAAATCGTCGCGGGTGAGTGCCCGGTTCCAATGGATGTTAAATGAAAGTTACACACAAAGGAGACTACATGAAGATGAAGAGCAAGATGGGTTTCACATTGGTGGAAATCATGATCGTCGTTGCGATCATCGGTATTCTGGCTGCGATCGCGATTCCGTCCTTCCAGCGCTCCCGCGCCACGACCCGTGAAAATGCGTGTATCAACAACATGCGTTTGATCGATGCCGGCAAGGAGCAGTGGGCCTTGGCCAACAACGCCGCGGACGATGCCGCCGTGGACGATGCGGGAGTCAATGCCTACATCAAGGGCGGGCGGCCGATTTGCCCGGCCGATGGCGACTACACCTACGGCAACATGGGCGTCCAGCCTTCTTGCAGCGTCCATGGCGCCCTGCCCGTGAGCGGTGAAGGTGCGGAGGCGGCCCCGGCGGAACCCGAGGGAACTTGATCATGGCTTCGGCCTTGGGCTGAACGCCTCACGGGCACTCTGCCAATCGGCAGAGTGCCTTTTCTCTGTTTGCGGTCAGGACAAACCAGGGCCCTCGGCAACAAATGTTGAACACGTGCTTAACAATACTTGTCAATTCGAGAAGATTCTCCATAATGCCGAACAGAGCGTGCAAAGTGGTTTGGAAACAACGGACAATTTCTGAATGATGTTTCCGGAGAAAATCAAGGCGGTGGTGGACCGTGCTCCGGCGGATGTCGTCGCCTTGGATTGTGCCACCAACGCCGTCCGCGCCGTGCGCATGCGCAAGACTTCAACCGGTCTCTCCGTGGTGGGCGCGGAACTGCTGCCGCCGTCACCGGTGCAGTCCGCCTTGGATTCGCCGGCGGATCCCATGCCTGAGGAAATCCAGGAGTTGGCGATCCCTTCCCGCATCCGCGGTCGCTATGCCGCGCTGACGGCGCCGGGAACCCGGGCCGTGCTCAAGCTGTTGCGGCTGCCCGAAAAATTCGACTTTTCCGACCGTGATCAGGTGCTGGCCCGTCTTGGATTTGACAAGCCCGAAGGATTTCGCGTGGCCACCCGCGTGATCCAGCCGGCCACCGCGCGCACCGAGGCGTTGGTGCTGGCCACGGCCTTGCCGGATCGGATGGCAGAGGCGTTGTTGCGCCTGTTGCCGAAGGCCGGCCTTCCGGCTCCCCGTTTCATCGGGATTTCCGAACTGGGCGTGGTCAATGCCTTCCATAACGATCCCCGGCGCACGGGGGACGGATCCGCCCACGGCCTGATTCATTTTGATCACGATTTCAGCCTGCTGGCGCTGTTCAACCAGGAACACCTGTCCCAGTTGCGGACCTTCCCGTTTGGCATGGCCTCTGTTTTTGCGCGCATCATGAAAGCCTTGAACCTCGATGCGGAAACCGCCGCCGGCGTTCTTTCGGACGGGGCCTTTGATGTGTCGCACATGGTTGAAGAGCAAACCCGCGAAATCCGCGGGCAGTACATGATTTGCCGGGACTATCTCGAGCGCAGTGAAAACTGCAGCATGAAGAAGCTGTATGTGTCCGGTCCCGCCGCGCTGACCTCGGCGTTTCTGCAAGAGGCCCAGCCTACGGAACCGCGCGCCCCCTGGAACGCGCTGGACGCTTATCCGGACCGGGTAGGGGGGGCAATGGCCGAACGGTTGGCGCTGGATCCCTGGGCCTTGTCCGCGGCGATTGGCGCCTGCTCGGGAGTGCTGGAATCGCCATGAATCTCCAGGTCAATCTCATCCGTCCTGCGGAAATGCGAAGCGCCAGCCTCGTCAGCCTCAAGTCGCTGGGCTTGATCGCCGGCATTGTCCTGCCGGTGATCGTGCTGCTCTTCATTGGCTGGACCTACATGGGGTATCTGGAAGTGCGCAGCGTCCTCAGCCTTCGCGAACAGGAACGCCTGCGCACCGAACCGCTGCAAAAGGAAGCCCTTGCCCTGGCCAAGGAACTGGCGGCACAGAAAAGCCTGCGGGATGAGCTCATGGGATGGCACCGCTCGCGCATCCCCTGGAATGCCGTTCTGGACGGGGCGCGCGAACAGGTCCCCGATTCCATGCAGTGGCGGACTCTCCAGATGCGAACCCAGTTGGCGGTGTCCTCCAACGGGGTCCTGACCCGGGAATCCACCGCCATGCTGATTGGCCGCTGCAAGGGGCCGCGGGCCGATGACCAGGTGGAGGCCTTCCGTATGTCCTGGGAAATCCTCCCCGCGATGACGCAATGGGTGGCCCGGGCCCGGGTGACGTCTTTCCGCGAAGATGATGCTCCGGATGCCGCCAAGGAAGACCGCCATTTCCAAATCGATGTGGCCATGCGCTCCGGGAGGTTCCATGAAACTGCCGGAAAATAATCCATCGAAACGAAACCTCTTGATCCTGGCCCTGCTCGGGACGTTTGCCGTCGCGTACGGTGTCTGGATCGGCGTGTACGATCCGATCCGCCGCAACCGGGACAAGGCGGCCCAACAGGCCGGGTTGCTGGAGACAGACCTGCAAGTGGCCCGCACGCAGATTGCCCGAATGGGAGCCGTGCGGCGGGAGTTGAACCAGGTGCTCGGCGAATTGAGGGAGCGTTCCGAACAGGACATGGTGCATCCGCGCCTGGGTAATTACCTGCTCCATGCCCGGGAGATCGTCATGCGCTATGGCGCGGAAGCCGGGGTCCCGTCCATCCAAGTCGCGGAAATCGGGTTGCAGGATCCTCCCCTTCAGCCGAAAAAAAAGAGCGCCAATGCCGTCCGGCTCTATTCCGTCCGGGTGACGGCGAAGTGCGGACTCGACGTCCTCGTGTCATGGTTCCGGGCCATGGAAAGCGAGAATCGCCTGTTGTCGATCAGTCAATTCACCCTTGCGGCCCAGGCCGAGGATCCCATGAACCATCTGGTGCAGTTCGACGTCCAATGGCCGGTTTGGACCGATCCCGGCGTGCAGGAGCAGATTCGCCGCGCGGCGGACGATGTGCTGGGGGATAATGCGTCATGAATCCGCTGCGTCTCTTCGCCGCCGGCTTGCTGGCCATGGGCCTCGGGACTCCACTTTCCGCCTTTTCCCAGGAGGAGTCCGGACCGGAACCCGCTTCGGCGAATTCTTCGATGCCACAACCAGCGGGGGAGGGGGAGGGGAGGGGCCTGCGGCGAGATCCTTTCTGGCCGGTTGGTTTTGTCCCGGCGGACCCCGTGCAAGCCGCCGCCGCCGCGGATGCGGAAGAATCCATCCCGCAAATGGCTTGGCCCTCCCTGCCGGTGCGCGGACGTTCACGCGCACCGGATGGAACCTTCCGGGTGCTCATCGACGGAATCGGGATCGTAGGCGTCAACCGCAAAGTATCGATCCAGAAAAACGGCTACTGGTTCCACTGGCGAGTGGTCCACATCGATGAAGAGGGCGTCCGTCTGGCCCGACTTGGAATTTCGAAAACGAGAACTTCTACCCTGACCCCCGTTGATGCAGCCCCCGCCCGCAAGGAGAAGAAACCATGAAATACATCCGCCCGATTCGTCCTTCCGCCCATCACTCTGGTGCATTATGGGGCATCGTGGTTGTCTTTTTCTCCTGCGCCATGCTGGGCGGGGCGGACCCCGTGGCCCAGATTGAAGCGGCCCGGAACGTCCGCGACAAGCTCCAAGATATCCAAACGGAGGAGGCGGCGACTCTTCCCGTTGCGCCCCTTTCGGCAGACCCCGCCGCCGGCGACACCCCACCGCAATCTGCCCCCAATGCGTCTCCGGCATCCTCCGCTGCCGCAACGGATGATGCCGCCGACTATGTCGGCTTTGCCGAAGACGGATCGGCGGATGCGCCGGTCGCGACATCTCGCGATGTGGAGGGGGCGCGCCTGATCACGCTCGCGCTCGACGATGTGGATCTGGAAGACACGGTCCGCATGTTCGCGCAGACCGCCGGCGCCAATATCATTGCCTCGGGGGCCCTGCTCGATGGCAAACGCGTGACCGTCAACCTGCGCGATGTGGACTGGCAACCGGCTCTTAGGTCCATTCTCGAGATCCATGGGCTCTCCTTGGTCGAGCAAGTGGCCGGGTCCGGCGTTTTCAGCATCCAGGCCAAAGCCCCGGACGCGCCCGAGCCTACGCAGGTGGAGACCTTTTACCTGGATTTCACCACGGTGGGGGAAATCCGGGATCCGGTCAAGGGCATGCTGAAATCCAACGCGGTGCTGACGGCGTTCCCGTCTCGCAACGCGCTGGTCGTCCGGTCCACCGAAGCCAACCTGCGCGAAATCGGCACGTTGATCGAGAGCCTCGACCAGCCCGGTCGCCAGGTGCTGATTGAAACCAAGATCATGGAACTGTCGGATAGCGCCATGAAGGAACTCGGTGTCCGGTGGGATTCCCTCAAGGAGTTCGGCGTCTCTGCCGACATCAATCCGTTTTCCTATGGCCAGAAATCCACCGACACCCGGACGACCGAAAACCGGTCCCACCAGTTGGACGGGCGCACGTATGCACAGGTCGGGCGCAATTTCGTCGCTTCGGATTCCAGCCGTCCGCTGGTCAGTGAAAACACCGACGTGGTGGGAGGGGAAGCCGGAACCACCCGGTTGTCGCCGCTGGGCTATGATGCCGGGAGCGAAACCTTCGCCTACGACGGCACGGCGTTGCAAAACGAGAAATCCATCCTCGATCAGTTCACGCGCCAGATCGTGACGGAACAGAGCGCCATCTTGAACATGTCCAGCCTCAGCGTCATCCTGAGCGCTCTGGAGGAAATGGATGGGGTCAGCATCGTGTCCAATCCCAAGATGATCGTCGCCAGCGGCTCCACCAATGCCTTTTTCAGTGTCCCATCATTGAGTCGGAACTCAAGCGCGGAACCGAGGAAAGCCCCGGGGACACCATCACCGCCAAGCTCGCCACGGGCATTGAAACCGATTTCATCCGGGGCGGCTATCTCAAGACCGGCGTGGACCTGAAGGTGGTGGCGACTGTCAAAACCGACGATTACATCGAAGCGCTGATCAATCCTTCCCTCCGGCGCTTGCTGGGATTCAAGGAAGTGAAGATCTCCGAGGATGTCGTGAATTCCTGGCCGATCATTTCGTTGAAGGAAATCGGGACAACCTTCACCCTGTTGAGCGGCCAGACCGTGGCGATCGGCGGCCTGACCGATGTCCAGGAGAAGAAGATCACCACCCGCGTCCCCTTTTTGGGACGCATCCCGATCCTTGGCCGATTTTTCTCCCACGATGAAGATGTCAAGTCGCAGGTGGAAACCATCATTTTCGTCACGCTTTCCGTGGCCGACCCCGAGCGCCTGGAAGAGAACGCGGGCGTGCCAGAAGATGCCCGCCTGGTCCATCAGCGCCGCCTCAAGGACGAGGCCAAGCGCGAAGAGCACATGAAGGCTATCCAGAAACAGATGGATGATCGCAACGCCGCCAGCGCCACGGATACAACCGCCCCGGCCACCGAAGAAGGTTCCCAGGAGAAGGATTCTTCTCCAGACGAAACGGCGACGGACGTTAAGGCGGAGGATCATGTTGGCACAATCATTGCCGCCGATGTCCCAGATGTGGGCGAGAAATCCGAGGCAAGCAAAACCCGGAAGTCCCGCGCCAAGAAATCCCGATAGTCTGTCCGGAACCGCGAATGGGAATGGGATCAATCCCACCAGATCTCGGCAACGACGTTGGAGTCCGGTTCCTCTTCTTCCCCCACCACGGAGGCATGGCTCAGTATCGCGGACGCCCCGTTCACGGTCATGCTGCCTCCCACTAACAGGCAGCCGCTCAGGGAAGTCGATCCATTGGCGGTCAAGCTTCCCGAGATGTAGAGCATGCCCGTGATGTCCCGCGTGCCGGATCCAATAAAGGTCACGGATCCATCGATGACGGTGATGCCCGTGAAATCGTGGTCTTTCTTGAAGGTTTGACTTCCGTTGTAACGAGTGACCGGAATTCCCGCCGCTTCGGCCTCGGCCAGGAACGTTTGGAATTCAGGATCGGAGAGAAGCGGGAACGGAATGGAGGTCCACGGGGCGGAATGGGTGGCCGGAATGGAGTTGGGGGGGGGGGCGGAGATCTGGCCATCGACGTTGGTGTATTCGCCGTGCAGGGCGAAAGACCCGTTGGAATGCAAATCCCCGTCCACCTGCCTCGGCGTCCCGTTGATGGTCATGGCACCGTTGCAGAAAATCGCATATTCGAGGAATCGGGGAAGCGAAGACTGGCCATCCAGGGTGTCTCGCATGTCCAATCCCACCTGGTGTTGCGCGCGCCCGAAGGTTCCCACGGAAACCAGCCGCGTCCAGCCTCCCTCCATCGGTGTCAACGTCACGCTGTAGCGGCCGCCACCGAAGTCCACGCTTTCATACAGGTTTCCCGAACTCCGCAGGGCGTAATTCAGGCATAACGCATTGTATCCGCGGTTGGCGCCGGCTTCCGCGATGGCTTTGGCGCGGATGGACTCCGTCAGAATGCGGATGCGGTGCGTCGTGGACGTGGAAAAGGCAAACAGGCTGGCCGTGGCCATCATGGTGACCACCACGACAAGCATCACCGTCACCATGGCCGATCCCCGGCGCCGATCGGTTCTACCCTGCAGACAAGGTTGGCGGTTCATGGCAGGTACCTCCTCAATTTCGCGGGACAATTTCTGCAAAGGCCGAGGATTCCATCCGGGTGGTGGTTCCAAACGCCAGCCGGATCTCTTTGAACACCGACACCTGGACGGTTACGCCCTGCAACAGGGGCGCGCCATTCACCAGCAACTCGTAGACTCCATGATCGGGGCCCGTGGAAAAAATGCCCGAAAGATCGGCATAGCGCCGGCCGCCGGACCAGCGCAATGTGAAGTCCTGGACTTCCGGAGTGGTGAGGGCGTCGATGCCGGGGGCCATGGCGACTTGGACCTGGGCGAAGCGGCCATTGATCACCGGTGCGGCTCCGGACTCGGCCAACGGAACCTCGCTCCACGGAGATGCATCGCTCAAGTCGGCACTCGCCCCCGCCCGCACCTTGACTTCCATGACGGCATTGCTCGGCTGCGAGGCCACCCACTGGAGGGTCAGGTAATCGGGATCCGCGAGCTGGGTATCGATGATCTGGGAGGTGTAGACTCCCTTCGGGGCATGTCCGGCCCGCAGCGCAGCCAGCGCGAAGATCGCATTGGTGGAGGAAACCGCCGCCACGGATTGGGTGGTCTCCACCAGATTGGTGGTCACTTCCGTGCCATTGGTTTCCACCACTTCGTTGGTGATGACATAAAGCTTGTCGGGCAACTCGCTCCACTGGACGGCGGCCACTTCGTCGGCCGTGGCATTGCTGACCACAAAGCAGTTGGTCATGCCGGCCGTTGCCGAGGTGTGCAGGCGCATCGGGATGGCGTTGCTCCACCACGCGCCAAACCCCCGGTGGGGAGTCAGGTGAATGCCCACAATGTAGCTGTTGGTTTTCTCGATGGCGTATTCCAGCTTGTCGCTTTCAACGGCGGAGCTCAGGGGCACCCAGACATCCCGCGAGGCCGAACCGCCGAAACGGAAATCGGCCCGGGTACCCGACAGGTAATCCATGGAAGGGTTGTGAAGATCGGCCACCAGGGCGGATTGCGCAATGAAGGCGTTCTCAATGTGCATGCCACCCGCAAAGCGGGCCCAAACATTGGTTCCGTTGAAGCCGATCCATCCGCCATCGAAATCTTCCCAAAGATCGCTGCCGCGGAGAAAGACCCGTACGGCCAGGGAGGTCGGCGCCGTGTTGTAGCTGTCGTAGACGGTGCGGGCCTGATTCGTGGCCAGCCAGACCATCCCGTTTCCGTCCAGCCGCAAGGCGAAGGTATGGGGCCGGTCATCGGGTTGGATGAACACGCGGCTGATGTCTTCAAACGTGGCGCCGACCGACAGGAAGTTCCTTTCCTCCCATCGGTCGTTTTCCATCTTCACGGTAAACGAGTCGTTATCCTGCCCCCCTTCGAACCACAGGCGCGAATTGCCGCTCCACGTTTCCCCCGCGCCCATGTTCTGCACCGCCGGGGTCGCTCCCGAACTGTGCGAAACCGTTTGCCATTCGCCTTCCATCGGCAAGCCGCTCGCAAACACGCTCAGCGAATCCATCCCGAGGAAACGAGAGGAATCCTCGGTTGCGGTATTCTTGCCGGCCACCCGGAACGTGAATTCGTTCTGAGCATCCTCCAGCATGGCGGTTCCCATGCGGAGGGTACGTCGGCCGGGGCTGGGGGAATAGGCGTCAAAACGAGTCCCGGTGATGTTGAGCTCCCATTCGACCGGGTTTTCAATCAGGACACGGGTGAGCGCGTTGTCCGAATTGTAGGTGCTTTCTCCGTTCCCGTCGCGCACCACGTTGGCCAATTGGGTTTCCCGTTCGGCCTCGGTCATTTCGATGCGGGGTTCGAACACCGTACGGCGCACCTCGCTGGGAGTTCCCGCCTTAAGGTGGTAGATGACCGTGGCCGCCCACTCGATCTCCCCATCTTCGTTCTGAACCACCGGTTCATTCCCCCGGACCACCGGAAAACTGATGGCTTGATAGGGGCCGTCGCCGGGAGGGTGCACGAGAATCATTTCCCGCGATGTCCTCCAGAGATCGCGCCGCAACCGCTCCACGAGTAAACTGGCGTCCATGTCCAGCTCGCCTTGGGCGGCCACATAGCGTTCGTTGCGCATCACATAGGTCAGCGAGGCCACCGATGCCGTCAGCGTAACGCCCAGCAAGGCCACTGCGGCGACGGCTTCGACCACGGTGAAGCCGCACGGTTGTCTTTTTTTGGAGGGGATGTTCATGGTTCGAGATAGGTGGTGAGCAGGGTGGAAACCGACACGGGGGGAATCCCTTCGTCCGATCGGCGGTTGGGGGAGGGGGGGACCACCGTCACGGTGATTCGGGTTACGTTGGTCTCCCCTCCGTAATTGGGTTCAATCTCCGTGGTGCGCAGGTAGCGCCCTGCGAGATCCGGCGTCCCCAGTTCATCCACCAGATGGTCTTGTTCTTCCAGGAGGACCAGATTGCCAAAGGTGAGATTCTTGGCCCGCTCGATGCGGTTGTTGGCCATGACGGTGGCCACATAGTGGTTTTGCGATGCCTGCCGGACCCGCATGGAGACCGTCATGACCCGGTACACTCCCGCCATGGCCACCGCCAGGATCGCCATGGCCACGACTATTTCGATGAAGGTATATCCCCGGTCCGCGCATGGACCGAAGGCGGGATGGTCTTTTCCTCTCTCGGTTGCGAGAGCGGATTTTCGCCCTTGGTTCGTCTGCCCGTTCATGGTTTTCGTTTTCCGCTGATAAGATCCGTGATGGTGCTGTAATACGACTGCGAATGGTCGCGCAAAGCGAAGATCGCATCCTCGCCCATGCCGGCCAGGAGTCCGAACATCAGCGCCGTGAGAAACGGCCGTCCGGACTGCGCCAGCAGGTAGTAGAGACTGTACCCTGGGATGGCCAGGCAGAGCACGCCGGTGAAAAGATCTTCCTTGAAGGCGAGAACGACGATGAGGAGATGAAGCGCCAGAATGATCCAAGGGCCATACAGCGTCATTTCGTAGCGGATATGGAAGAGGCCTCTGTAGCGCATGGCGATCATGAGCCCTCCCAGCACCAGAAACAACGCCCAGGCCGCTGGCTGGGTGTACCCCGCCCAGCCTAGGGATGAGCGGCCACTCTTTGGCTTTTCCTTTGCCGAAGGCTCCGGAGCTTGCGCAAGAGACGGGGCAGGGGGGCTGGTGGGGGTGTAATCCCCGGAAGCGCTTCCGGCCTTGCGCAGGTGCAGCACGGGCTTTCCAGACTCCGGCGCATGGTTTTCAGGATTCAACATGACCCCTCCTCGGGATGAACAGAATGAAATCGGCACCATCGCCGGCATAGGGCCGGTAGAGGATGAAGCCACGAATATGCTTCATCGTTCGATAGACGGAAGATAGTCCCAAACCAAAGCCTTCGCCAGTCGCCGTGGAAACAAAGGGGTCGAACAGCGTATCGCGGCATTGCGGGGCGATCCCCGGACCTGTATCGCGGAATTGCAGGCATAAATAGTCCGCTGTTGGAATTCCCAGTTGATGAGCCAAGTCCGGCTCGTGGACTTCCACGTTTTCAATTCGGACCGTCAGTGTTCCTCCGGAGCCCATGGAGGACACGGCGTTGAGGCACAGATCCCGGACCAGGTGGTAGAGCGCGTCCAGCGGCTCATGGAGGCGCGCCGGGCGTCCATCTGTCTCCAAGGACAGATGAATGGGGGAGGGGTGTGCCCCCTGCTCCACCATCAGGCTGGAGAATATTCCCCGGACCAGAAGCTCCAGGTCGACTTCGGACGCCGCGCCCGACACGTCGTGGCAAAGCCGGACCCAATGCTGGTTGATTTCGCAGAGCCGATCCGCGGCCATTTCAACCCGGGCGGCCAAGTCATCCGTTGGAATCGGCTGTGCACGGATCGCATGAACCATCATTTTGGGATACTCGCACAAGGGCATCAGCAAATCCGACATCACCTGACTGATGGACATCAGCACGGAACGCAGAATTTCAAAGGACGTTCCTTCCAGAATGGCGGAGTAGGCCATCCGGTATTCCGCGGTAACCCCAGACAGGATTCGAGTTGGTTGGATTCTTTCGGAAGTAAAATTGTCTTTACAGTTGTCCATGATGACCGGCCTTTTCCAATTCTTTTGAAAAAGCAGGAAACGTGCCTAATGGCCGTGAACCTTTAAAAGAATGGGCTATTGGGATCTGAAGACGTTTCATGGCTCAGTATTGCTGCGCTGATTCTCCCCCGTGAGAACTGCGTTTGCGATTCTGAGATATCGCGAAGGGGTAGTTTTTCATTCTACAAGGAATGAAGATCCAGATGAGCGCAAACTTATCGTCGCCTCCGCGTAAGCGAATTCCCGCACACAGCCACTATATGTAGTGGCAGTCGAAATGCAATACGCAACATAATATGTATTATGCGACGTTGCGTAAGACGTAAATAAGCCGGCCCTTTAAGGACCGGCTTTTCGAGAACAGGATGATCGATGCCTATTCCTGAGGTACGAAGGAATCTTTCCCAACACCACACACCGGGCAAACCCAGGAATCCGGAATGTCTTCAAAAGCGGTGCCGGGGGCGATTCCGCTGTCCGGATCACCAGTGGCGGGATCGTAGACATAACCACAAACCGTGCATAGATACTTCATGTGCGTCTCCTCGTTGTTGGGTTTGGTTTTTTACAATAGGTCGTCCCGATTGGCCTGAGTGCGCAATGTGGCCAGCAACCCCTTGATTTCCTGCGCACGCGCCTTGCTGCAGACCAGCGTGACACCATCCGCCTGAACCACGATCAAATCTTTCACGCCCACCAGGGCGGTCAATCGGTCCGGGCTGAAGACAATGTTGCCTTCACTGGCATGGGAAACCACATCCCCGGAAACGGAATTCCGGTCCACGGATGGCAAATGGGACTCCAATGCCGTCCAGGATCCGACATCATCCCAAACGAATGTGCCTTTGCACATGACAATATTGTCGGCCTTCTCCATCACGGCATAATCAATGGATATCTTTTCCAATTCCGGGAAATCCCGTTCCAACGCCTGCTGGAAGGTTTCCGGATCCGGGCATGCGGACCATTCGTTCATCTTCTCTGCCAGCGCGGGGCGATGCCGTTGGAATGCGGATTGAATGCTCCGGACCGACCAGACAAACATTCCGGAATTCCACGCGTACCGGCCGGTGGCCAGATACTCCCGGGCGGTTTTTGCATCGGGCTTTTCGACGAAACGCCGCACCCTGCAGAACGGAATCCCCCCCGATTCTTTCCAGGGTTCTCCGGCTTCAATGTATCCATAGGCGCTGCTCGCCTCGGTGGGTGCAATCCCGATGGTCAGCAGGATATCGTGCTCCGCGCAGAGCATCATTCCGTTTTCCAGGGTGGCGCGGAATACCGGCAAGTCCCCAATCAGATGGTCGGCCGTCATTACGCAGAAGACGGCTTCGGGATCGCGCTGCTTGATCCAGGCGGCGCCGGCCGCAATGGCCGCCGCGGTGTCCCGTCCGACGGGTTCACCCAGGACGGAGATGCCCCTCCACTCCCCTGCGATGGCGCGAATGGAATCCACCAACGACCGGTTGGTGACAATCAGGACGTGTTCGGGAGCCACCACGCCGTCCAAGCGTTCAATTGCCTGTAAAATCAAGGGTTTTCCGCCGGCCAAGGCCAGGAGCTGCTTGGGTCTCCGCGTCGTGCTCAGGGGCCAGAAGCGTTCACCTTTTCCGCCGGCCATGATGATGGCATATGCATGGGGATTTGTCATCTCACACCTCGAATGTTTCGCCTTCGGCTTACTCTCGATATTTTCCACACTGTGGAAAAAAAGTTTCCACCGTGTGGAAAAAAGGCCGGAGACTCATCAATACTGCACGGGCTGCATCCACTCGGGAACGTCGCCGGAATCAATGGCCTTCTGCAGTTCTTCCGCTGCCCGGGCCTTCTCTTCCTTTTCCTTGGCTTTTTCCGCAGCCACCCGTGCGGCTTCTGATTCCTTGCGGGCGATCCGCTCGGCCTTGCGGGCGGCGGCGGCCTGCTTACGCTGCTCCGACTTGGACAGTCCGGGCGTTGGGACATCGCGACGGGGGGCGTCCTGCCTCTGGCCGGACTCGTCCTCGTTCAGACGGGCTTCCATTTCGCGAATTTCACGTTCCAGTTCAGCCATGCGGTTTTCCGCTTCCCGCCGTGCCGCCGTCTCGGCTTCAATCCGGGAGGCCGTTTCGCTGTCTTCGACCGGCATGGATGGCTCCAAGATGCCGGTTCGTTCTGTTTCCCGCTGCGCTAACCGGGTCGAGGTCTCTTCCTGCAACCGTTGGATTTCCAGTTGCTTCTGTGCCTCTGCGGCGCGGGCGGCCGCCTCGATGGTCTCCTTGCGGGCCGCCAGTTCTGCCAACTGGCGCTCGGTGTTTTCCCTCTGCAGGCGGGCTTCTTCGGCCTGTTTCGCCAGCCGTTCGGCTTCACGCACCGCCTCCAACGCGGCTTTTTCCTCCATGGCTAGACGCTTGGCTTCTTCTGCAAGGGCTTTTTTCGCTTCGGCTTCCAGACGGGCGGCCTCCAATTGGGCCAAGCGCTCGGTTTCCTTGCGCGCGGCCTCTTCTTCTTTCAGCCGTTTCTCTTCGTCCTGTTTCTGCCGCAGCTCGGCTTGCCGGGCTTCCTTGGCTGCTTTCAGTTCTTCGGCGGCGATCCGGTCAGCTTCCAGCTTAGCCAGTCGTTCGGCCTCCAATTGCTGGGCTTTGGCTAGCGCGGCGGCCTTCTTCTCCTCCGCGGCCTGTCGTTCCGCTTCAGCCTTGGCGAGCCGTTCCGCTTCCTTTTTCTTCGCCAACTCCAATGCCGCCGCTTTCTTTTCTTCGGCGGCCTTTCGTTTGGCTTCCAACCGGGCTTGGCGGGCCTCTTCCTTTTTCCGGGCCGCTTCTTCCGCCTTGGCTTTGCGTTCCGCCCGTTCCTGCTCGCGACGCTCGATGGCTTCCTGTTTCTTCTGCAAGGCCAATTCCGCCTTGGTCGGCTGCACACTCACCATCGGCACGACGCTGGGCTGGGCTTCGGTCAAGGGAACCACCAGCATGCTGCTGGGTGGCGCGGCCGCCGGTTGGCCTTCTTGCGTCTCCCCGACAGGCGGAATCAAATCGGCGACAGGCGGAAGTTCTTCCAACGAGGATTCCAGGTGATCATCGGCTTCTGGCGTGGTCATCGGTTCTGCCGGAGTGGCGGCCGGTAAAAGCGCTGCCAAATCCGAGGCCGGTTCTGGCGAGGGTTCCGGGCCAGTTTCGGGCAAGGCCTCTGGCGGCAAGGTTTGGGTTAGGGCTTCAGGTGCGAGAACCGGTACGGGCTCTTCTCCGGTTGGCTCTGCAGGAGTTTGACGAATCTCTTCCAGCAACGCGGCGGTGTCATCGGGTGGCAGTACCGGAAGCGGTTCCATCTCAGCCACGGGAGCGGCATCCAGTTCTTCGAGTGCCGCCAGAAGATCATCGGGGGAAGATTCGGGGGCCGGCACGGGGAGCTCTTCGGCGGAGGCCGATGCGCCGGCATCCACTTGTTCCGGCGTGATTTCCGTCTGTTCAGGCGAGGCAACCGGTTCGGAGACCGGTTCGTTGGGCGGCGGCTCCACTTCGGGAACCGGGCTCCCCTCTTCTTCCACGACAGCGGTCACTTCCACCGGCAGGGAGTCGGGAACCGGGGGAGGCTCAGGCGCAGGCGCGGCTTCTTCGACAGGTTGTGTTTCGACTTCTTCGACGATGGCGACGGGTTCTGCGGGCGGTATGTCGGCGGGAGCCGGCATGGGGGCCGTGGGCTCAGCAGGAACGGGTTCGGTTGCCGACGGCAGGGCCGTTTGTTCTTCGGCGATCTTGGCCGATTCCTCCAGAACGGCTTGTTTCTGGAGCAAGGCCAGGACAGATCCAATCATGAGCTCTTCTGCCGTTTGGTTCTGGGCGCGCAATTCTCCCTGCAACGCCGCGGTGACGATCTCGGTAGCGATGCGATGCCCGCCATCGGTTTGCGCCTCGATGAGTTGGGCGACGCTCATGTTGTGTTCGCGTGCCATTTGAATCAGGCTGGTCTGGGCCTCCAGCAGCAACGCTTGCATGGCGGTTGCCGAAACATCCACCGCCGGATCCCTACCCGGTGCAGGAGGATTCAGCATATCGGTCCAATGTTCGCGCATGTCTTCGGCGGTCTGGATGGCATAGCATGCATCGACCAGAATATAGTACCGCCGGGAGATCTGATCGACCGTCCCGGCAAATGAATACGTTCGCCCGGGAATGAGTCGCTTGAACTTGGGAACGAGATCCTCCGGTACCCAGACCGTGCCGACGGTTTTCAGCCGCATCGGCAGATAATTCTTACGGTCCAGGCGCTGGATGCGTCCCGTTGGCAGGACATCAAGCACATCGGAAAAAACGATGGCGCGCGCCCAGGCGTTCTGGGGACTGGCAACCAGCGAGGCGGCTTCGATCTTGGTGTAGGACTCGGGGGAAACGGAAGATGACGCGGCCCAAGCCAATGCGCCCGCCATTACGCCAGATGCGATTGCCAAGCCAAGTTTATTCCGTTTCATGATTTGGCCGCCTCAATTCCCGAAATCATCTGTCTCTTATAGCGCGCCCATGATGTAAATCAAGTCTATCCTTGATCTTCTTCACTCTTTGCCGCCCCCCCCCCCGGGGGGGGGCGCGGGGCGGACCCGGGCTTTCCGGAGGTGGTTCCAATGTTCCATCCGCTTGCGAATGACTTCTTCATACCCCTCCGACGTCGGCTGGTAATAGATTTTGTCGGTCGGGACATATTCCTGATCAACGAAATGTCCTTCGAAGTCATGGGCGTATTGATAGCCTTGGTGGCCAAAGGCCTTGGCCGCCTGCTTGGAGTCGGTGCTGCGCAAATGCTTCGGAACCGGGAGGGTGCGGCCTTCTTTCACATCGGCATAGGCGGATTCCAGCCCCATGTAGGCGGCATTGCTTTTAGGCGAGGTGGCCAGATAGGTGGTCGCTTGCGCCAGGGCGATCCGGGCCTCGGGCATGCCCACAAAATCCACCGCTTCGAGCGCGGCGACCGCGACACTGAGTCCGCGCGGATCCGCGTTGCCGATGTCTTCACTGGCCAGAATGACCAGCCTGCGCGCGATGAATCGCGGGTCCTCGCCGGCATACAGCATCTTGGCCAGCCAATACAGCGCGGCATTTGGATCCGATCCCCGCACGCTCTTGATGAATGCGGAGATCGTGTCGTAGTGTCCATCTTCGTCGTGGTCGTACACCACGGCCTTTTTCTGGATGCTTTCCTCCGTGACCGCACGGGTGATGTGAACGACGCCCCCCTCCCCCGGCGGCGTGGTCAACGCCGCGATTTCCAGTGCATTCAGCGCCCGCCGGCCATCACCTTCGCAAACCGCCGCCAGATGGGTCAGGGCGTCCGGGTCCATCTGGATCTTCAGGTGGCCCAGTCCTTCCGGACTGGCCACGGCGCGCGACATCAGGGTTTTCACCGCCTCCACGCCCAACGGTTCCAACTGGAAAATCTGGCTGCGCGAGGTCAGGGGATTGTTGATGAAAAAAAAGGGGTTGTGCGTGGTGGCGCCAATCAACGTAACCGCCCCCTCTTCCACATAGGGCAGCAATACGTCCTGTTGCGCCTTGTTGAACCGGTGGATCTCGTCGATGAACAAAATCGTTTCCCGGCCCGACGCCGCGCGGCGCTGCTTCGCCGCTTCCAAGGATTGTCGCAGGCCCGCCACGTTCGACAACACCCCGCTCGAACGGTCGAAAGCGCGCCGGGTGGTTCGGGCAATCACTTCCGCCAACGATGTTTTTCCACATCCGGGCGGCCCGTAAAGAATGAGGCTCGACAGGCGGTCGGCTTCGATGGCCCGGCGCAGGAGTTTGCCCGGTCCCAGAATGGGATCCTGTCCCACGATATCCTCGAGCGTGCGCGGCCGCATCCGGGCCGCCAAGGGCTTTCGGGCCGTCGAAGCCTCGGGATGGCCGGAGGCAGAAGTTTGAAACAAGTCGCTCATGGTGGATCAGGATGCCAGATTTGCGTCTCCTTTCCCAATTCTTTTCTTGGCCATTTCGGGCCGGGCTTGCATCTCCCGGGATGGGCGCTATGCTCGGCTCCGTCATGAAAACCCGTTGGCCCGTCCTGTTGTTTGCCCTGTATCTGGCCGAGTTGCTCATTCTGGCCATCCACCCCGTCTCCCGCACGACATGGTGGTCGG
>CAYODC010000002.1:0-5202 GCA_964402575.1 uncultured Verrucomicrobiota bacterium | reverse complement strand
CACGGTATGGGTCATCCTGATTCCATTGGTCTGGATGTATTGCCGCGGCATCCGTTTTTCCAACCTCGCGTATTCGCTCATGGCGGTGCTGATCTACCTGCACACCCTGGGGGGACATTACACATTTTCGGAAGTGCCGTTTGGTTGGGTCACGGATTGGCTCGGCGCGGAACGGAACCATTTCGACCGCGTCGCGCATTTCTCCGTCGGTTTCTACGCCTATGCCATCCTGGAGTTCATCGAAAGCCGCCGATTGAGCCGCTCCCGGCCCTTCAGCATGATCGTGGCGATTTCCATGATTCTTGCCGTGGCCGGGCTTTTCGAAATCGTCGAATGGCTCTACGCCATTTCCGCGGATCCCGTGGCGGGGGCCGAGTTCCTGGGCTCGCAAGGCGACATCTGGGATGCGCAGAAGGACATGCTGGCCGACGGCCTCGGCGCCCTCGGCGCCTGCGCCCTGTATCAGATTGTCCAGCACGGACTCTTCCCGGAACCCCTTCCCGCCTGAGGGCGGCTTCAGGGGGCTTCGTGAATCCGGACGCCGAAAAAGAATAGTCTTGGATCCGGCGTGTTGGTTAGGGACAGGACCACATCGCCACCATCCAGGTTGGTGACGGCTTCGCCCCGCCACGTCCAGCCGGCTTCCGCCGTCCCGAGGTTGAGGTTGGTGATGCCGAACGGTACATACACCCGTCCCGCCTTTCCGCTCACCACGACGCGATTCGCGATGTCGAAGGACATGATGGGGTAGGTTTCGTTGGTGATCGGCCCGCCCCCACCGCTGACCACGACCAGCACGACTTCGTTGGTGGCCACCACGCCCGTACCCAAATCCCTCAGCGCGGCCGACAGGACGTGCGTTCCGACATCGGCTTCCGTCGTGCCGGTGCCAATCCGAAACCGGCTTTTGTTGCTGAGCGTCGTGCTGTTCGCGAACTGGGGCTGCGCCGTCCACGTGGTGGTCCAATCGGTCAGGTTGGTTCCATGGAGCACCACGTTGGTCACGAAAACGTCCACGCCGTTGGTCACGACGATGTTGGTGGCCACCGGCATAAGTTGGAAGACCGGGGGGGAGACCACCCGGACCGTTACGCTGGTCGACCCTGTCCATTCCTCCTCGAGGGTCGCCGTGGCCGTGACCGTGTAGTCGCCCCACTCGTTGGTGGACTGCGGCGTAAAACGAAGTCGTAACTGGTCTTCCTCCGTGAGTTCGAAAGCGGCATTCGTGTTCGGGGGATCGACGGAATACTCCCAGTTTCGCTCGATCCCGTCGCGGTTCAGCAGCAGAAAGTCGACCACCGTTTCCCAGCCGACCGGCGCATTGGTCACCCGGGACCAGGCCAGCCGCGGCAGCGTGTCGTTGTAGGCCCGGATGTGAAGGTTGTCGATGTTGGCCAATTCTTGCGCGTTCCCTGTCGTGATCAGCCGAAAATAGAGTTCCTCTTGCTGCTGGACATCCACGGAAAACACGCTGTTCGTGATGTCGTCATGTCCCTGCACGTTGAAGGTCCCGTTCGGCAGCGTGGTCCACGCTTCTTCTTCGATGGATCGTGTCTGGACCTCAAACGTCACCACCCGATTCGATCCGTAGAAGGCGTAATGCAGCGAGATCGTGCCCATGCCGCCAAAGGGATCCAGGCTCTCCATCACGGCGGGCAGGCTGGAGGAGGAATGCCGGAAACGGGCGGATTGGGTGTCGATCCGCCGGTCGGAGGAATCGCTTGTCCGGATGTTGAAGAAGCGCCATCTCATGCCGTTTAGATTCACCTCCGCGCCCTCATTGGTGTTGTAGCCGAAGGAGGCCTCTTCAAAATCCACGAACCGGGGATTGGGCGGTTCTTCGACGAGAAACCAGCAGCTCGCCTGGTGGGTGGCTCCGGTGCCCCCGATTTCTGAGGCGGTATAGGTCAGCCGAAAGGTTTTGCCGATGTCTTCCTCCGCCGGGATGGGGGTCAATTGCAGATCGTTGGTGTCGGATAGAATTCCCGTGAATTCCGGTTCGATCTTCCAGCCGCCATCATAGGCTTGGCTAACCTGGTACACTTTCGCCGTCACGTCGAATTCCTTGCCGGCATAGGCGGTGTTGGTTCCCGTTTTGTCGAGTCGCACAAACAGCCGGAACGGATCCCATTCGAGATTGTCCAGGGCGACCCGCCCTCCCGTGGTCAGCCGGTTGGACACCGTTAACGTAAACTCATTGGTGAAGGGTGTTCGATTCGTGATGTCATACGCCTCGAAAGAGGCCTCTTCGACCGTCCCCGCCCCGCCCGTGGACTTGTAGTTGGCGATCGCGATGCCGTTCACCAGCACCACGCAATCCACGGGAGCCGACAGGACCTGCTTGAAGGCGGCCCCCACCCGTGAACAACCGCCGGTAATCGTGGAAGACGATAGCCAGCCCTTGATGCCGGTATCTGTTTGAAGGGTGATGGACGGATTGCCGGCATAGACGGTCGGCGTCCCGCTGGCATGCGCATAGGTCCATACGACATCTTGCTGTCCGGTGAAGGATCCCGCCGCCACCCAGTCGTTGCCCAGCCCGGTTTCGTCAAAGGTCTCGATGCCGGCGAACCCGGTGCTCATGCCCATCTGGCACAAGAGAATCCATCCGGATGCCACTGTTCGCCACGTTCGCATGACGGTTCGCATTCAACCATACCCGCGAGGTCCGGGCGAGTGAGAAAAATGTCCGGTCCGCGCTTTCATTGACAGCCCCTTGTGGCGGGAGTACGGTGCCCGACCCATGAACCGTGCCTTGCCCGCTGACTATCACACCCATACCCGCTTCTGCCGTCATGCCGGTGGATTGCCCATCGATTACGCCAGAGCCGCCGCCGCCCGCGGCATCCCGGAAATCGCCTGCACCGACCACATCCCCTTTCCCAATGATCCCAGCCCTTCCATCCGGATGACGCGGGAGGAATTCGATGCCTATCTCCGTCACGTTCGCGAAGCCCAGGACGATCAGGCGTGTTCCGTTCTTCTGGGCCTGGAAGCCGACTATCAGCCCAATCTGGTCGCCGGCCACATCCAAGCCCTGCTCGACACCGCCGATTTCGACATCGTCCTCGGGTCTCTCCATACCGGTCCGTTCTGGGACCTCGCGCCTGATGATCCGGCCGCCACCCCCGAATTCGTCGAACAGATGAACCGCACCTACTACCGGCGCATGGCGGAACTCGCCCGCACCCAATTGTACGACGTGTGTTCGCACTTCGACATCGTCAAGCGTGCCGGGATCCATGCCCCGGAAGCGCTGCTGGCCGAAATCGTGCCGCCCGCTCTCGATGCCGTCGCCGCCGCCGGGATGGCCATCGAAATCAACACCAGCGGCCTGGAGCACGGCGCCGCGGAGGCGTATCCCTCCTCCCTGATCCTTGGATGGATGAAGGCGCGCGACATCCCGATCACCTTCGGCTCGGATTCCCACGATCCCGCCCAGGTCGGTCGCCATTTCGTCCATGCCCTCCAACTGGCCCGATCCGCCGGCTATACCCACCGGGTGGCGTTTCGGAAGCGCAAACAGCATTCGGTGCCCCTCTGATCCATATCGACGCGCAAATGGCGTGCCGTCCCGTGCACTCAGCGTGCGAATGCGGCGCGATTGACAGCAGACCTTTTTTTCGACCATATTGCCGCGTTGGCGTAACCTTCCCTTCCCGTTTCAACCTGTGGAGAATAACCATGAGAACCATCTTGTCACTCGCCTTGGCCGCGATTGTAATGACCGGCTGCGGAAAACCCCAGAATCCGGATGCGGCGGCCTCCGTCCGCCCGATCCGGGTCGCCATCTGTCCCACCTCCCCTCCCAACTGTTTCCAGGACGGTTCGGCCTACACGGGCATCGATCTGGACATCTTCCGCGCGTTCTGCGAGCAGCGCGGAGTCCCGTTTGAGATGACGCCCTATGATTGGGTCGGCATGCTCGGGGCCATCACCTCCGGCCGCGCCGACGTGGCGTTTTCCGGCATTTCCATTACGGAAAAGCGCAAGGAAGTCATGGAATTCTCGAACGCCTACATGGTCAACTCCCTGGTCATCGCGGCTCTGACGGGCAAGGGGGTCGCCATCACCTCTCCGGCCGACTGGCAGAAATACCGTCTCGGTTCCGTCCGCGGCATGTATTTCAGCGATCTGATCAAAACCACCTACCGGGATGTCTACGATTACTCCGCTCTCCGCCAGTATCCCTCCTACAACGAATTGCTGGCGGATCTAGGCAACGGCAAGATCGATGGCGCATTCATGGATTCGCTCGTGCTGGCGGATCAAATGCACAAGGGCATCTACCCGTTGGAAACGGCGTATACCCTGGAAGAGTCCGACCAGTTCGGATTCGCCTTCCCCAAGGGCTCGGCACTGCGCGATGATTTCAACCGCTATCTCCAGGACAATGCCGACGGAATCCAGGCGATTCTGCGCCGGTATCTCGAGAACTAGCGCCTCGGCCGGTCGTCCGACCCATGGATTTTTTCCGGATCATTGCGGTCCTTTCCGCAGGGATTGTGAACACGCTGCTCTTGGCGCTGTGTTCCATGGGGCTGGGCCTGGCAGGAGGAACCGCCGTGATGCTGGCCCACCAGTTGGGCGGTCCCCGCCTTCGAATGGGATTGCGGGGAGGCGTGGCCATCGTCCAAAGCGTTCCCGCCTTGGTGCTGATTTTCATGGCCATGTTCGGCCTGCCCCGCATCGGATTTCAGATGCCGCCGTTCCTGACGGTCGTGTCCTGTCTGGGCCTGGTCACCGCCGCCTATGTCTGCGAAGTGCTGCGAGGAGCGGTGGCTTCCATCGACCGCACGCAATGGGAGGCCGGACTGGCACTGGGCATGTCGCCGCGCCGCGTGCTCTGGAGCGTGATGCTTCCTCAAACCTGGCGCCTGGCCGTCCCGGGTCTCATCAACGAATTTACCTCGGTCCTCAAAGCCACGCCTTTCGCCTATGTCGCCGGCGTGCCGGAAATCCTCAAGGAAGCCCAGACCCTCACCGCCGTGACTTCGCGGGGCCTTCCCGTCTATGGTGCCGCCGCCCTTCTCTTTCTGCTGCTCTATCTCGGATGCGGGGCGCTGTTTCACACATTGTACCGGCGCCACCACATCCCCGGTTTCGAGGAGACCTGACCATGCCCCTGCTGGACGTCCGCAACCTGACCCTGCAATTTCATGGCAAAACCGTGCTGGACCGCGTGTCGTTTTCGCTCGACCG
>CAYODC010000001.1:8936-32567 GCA_964402575.1 uncultured Verrucomicrobiota bacterium | reverse complement strand
CGATGGTACTGCCTCACTTGGGGGCGGGAGAGTAGCACGTTGCCAGGATTTTTTTACCAAAGCCGGTCCGTTTTTCGGACCGGCTTTTCTTGTGTCCCGATCTCGCCCATCCCGGGCGGGTGGATCCTTCCGGACGATTGCCATGTTCATGGCCAACTTGCCCCAGGGGGATTCGATGCCCGGCTGTCCTGCTGGTCGAAAACAATGGACAAGCTACTGCCATATGTGTCACTATCATCCTTGGTTATGTCTTGGAGATGTCTACAGGCGAGTGCTTGGATCCCAAGCAGGATCGTGCTTCCGGAAGGCCAACCCGAAGCGTCTACACACGGATCTTTCCTGCCGCGCGAGGAGATTGGCCTGCGACAGGGCCTTCCGCCAAAGAAGGAGTCAACATGCAGGTGCCCCCACAAGAAAACCCCATCTGGAATGCCCTGGTCACAGGGAGGAAAAACGCCGAGATCACCTTTTTGGCGGCCAGGATTTTGCTGGCGCGATTGCGCTTGAACGTCCGGAACAATCCGGCCGCGGCGGCACCCGGCGCGGCCGAATTGTGGGCGTTGTATGCCAAGAATGCCCAGTTGCAATCCGTCCAGAAGGATCTGGCCGGTCTGAACCTCTAACCGACAAGGAATGGCCATGAAACAAACAACATATTCGATACCCGAAGCCGCCGCGAAGATTGCCGCGGGAAACCATCTGATCATTGCCGGCGATGAAAAGGCCCTGGCCCAGTTGCCGCAAGGGTCATGGATCGGGGGAACCATTCCCTATTTCATGGGGGAGCAGGGCGGATGCTTTTCGCAGGAACGGGTGTTGATCACCGAATGGCCGGACTCCGTGGAAGGGGCCTCCGTGCGCGTGTATACCGAACAAACGGTTCCGGGGGTGTATGCCGACATTCCGGACGGGGGATTTGCCTTTGTCATGATTCCGGGCATGAGCAAGACGCATTTGGCGTTTGCGCTCGGGGCGCCGGGATATGATCAGTTTGCGATGCGGCCGCTGCTGGGATGGATCACGGGCGTGAACCTGGCGGAATTGGGCAAGACGTCGCCCAAGGTGTTCGTGGGCAGCACGGGCGAGGCGGTGGAGGACGGCTGCGTGGCGATGCATGTGCGGCTGCGGCCGGGCAAGCTGCCGGATTTGGGGATCGTCAACCTGTTCCGGCAGGGCGAAGGGGATACCATTTGTTTTGAAGCCAGCGGATTTGGCGCGAAGGAAGCGTTGATCAACGGGCAGAAGGAAAACTTCGCGGATTACCTGGCGCGGGTTCGGGCGGACATCCAGCTGCCGCTGGTGGCCGATTACCAGGGGGCGATGATCAATGTGAGTTTCCAGAACGTGGATGCGGCGAAAAAGGAAGTGGTCTTCTACGCGCCCGTGTTTGCCGGGGTGGAGTACAAGCTGGCGGCGCCGATCGGGAACTACGTCGAGGAATTCACCGCGCACATCCCGCAGGGACTCGAGCACGTGGCGTTTTCGTGCAACTGCATCCTGAACTACCTGTATTCGGAGCTGGCAGGCAAGAAAACCGGAGAATTCGTCGGTCCCATCACGTTCGGCGAAGTCGCCTATCAGTTGCTGAACCAGACGCTGGTGTACCTGAAGATCGAAGACGCGGTTTAAGCGGTCGGGGCTTCGGGCCTGTCTTGCGAGGATCGGGCTTCGGGCCCCGCCGTTGCGGCATCAAGGGGCCGGCCGGACCCGGACGCCGAGCAGATTCAAAGGCGATAGCGGGGCATTGGTGAATTGCATGGTGTCATGGACGCCGGGCTTGTCGGTGAATTCCGCCAAGTTGGTCCAGATCCCCAAGGCATTGTCGGAAGCGACGATGGTGTAGAGCCGGCCGGACCGGCCGGGCCACGAAATGGCCTGGCCGGATTCATTCCAGAGCATCTGGGTAATGGCGAACACGCTGCCGGGATCCAGGGGATCCATTCCGGCGATGATTTCCGCGCCATCCGAATGCCGGTCGCCGTCCGTGTCGGGGCGCAGGAAATCCGTGTGGTGGTGGTCGATTTCGTCCCGGTCGCCGAGGCCGTCGCCGTCCGTGTCGGCCGTGGCATGAAGATGTTCGAATGCGCCCAGGTCGGAGGCGGGGAGGCCTCCCGGAATGCCGAGCAGGGGGCGATGCATGCCCGCGAGATCCTCGCTCAAGCCCGTGGCGAGGGCGGCATCGATGGCCGGCGAGTTCTCCAAGAGTTGGAAGATGCCATGGGCGGCATCGACGAACAGGGGATCGCCCAGGACGTTGCCGATGGTTTGCGGGTCGGGCGTGGTGCAGCAATAGCGGCAGATGGAATTGAAGTAGTTGGGCCAATCGCCGGCCGCGTTGAAATACAGGATAGAATTGGTGGCGACTCCCCGATAGATTCCGCCGCCGGAAAGCGTGGCCTGATTGCCCACCACGGTGGAGTGCATCAGGAGGTTGGAGGCGCCGCCGCCGCCCAGGAGGGCGAGATTGCCGTGGACCAAGCAGTTTTCGAGCGTTCCGCCGCAGGCTCCGCCGCCCAGATCGAGCGCTGTATTGCCGGCAACGACGCACCGGAAAAGGCGGGCATTGAAACTCCCGCCCCCACTGACGGCGGTATTGTTGCAGAGAGTGGAGTTCCACACCTCGCCGCCTTTGACGCCGCCGCCCAAAAGCGCGGCGGCATTGTCGCGGACGATGCAGTTCTCGAGGATGCCGCCGTTTTCCAGCCAGGCGCCGCCGCCGGACTGGTCGCGATCCTCGTCGCCGGTGGATCGGGTATGGCCATTGGCCAGGGTGAACCCCGAGAGGCTCGCGCCCGATCCCAGATAGACGCAGCGGACGGCGGCCTCGCCGCAGGGACCTTGGCCGAGGATCCACGTGTTGGACGGGCCGTTTTCGCTGACGACCTGCAAGACTTTTCGGATGGCGATCCGGTTGGTGAGGCCGCCGTTGACCGCGGTTCCGCCCTGGTCGTAGGTGCCGTCGGCCACGAGAACGACGCCGCCGGGGATGTTGGCATCGACGGCAGCCTGGATGTTCGTCGCGGCATTCGGCCGGTTGGTGTAGGGGAAGACGTGTCCCCCGACCAAGTCCACATAGTTGGTGTAGCCGGGGAAGATTTCGACGGCCACCGAGTTGGATGCCGTGCCGTCGACGTTCGTCGCCACGACCGTGGCCGTATGAAGGCCAGGGACGTCGAATGCATGCTCCACGAACGGCGTGTTCGAGACCGAATAGCCATCGGTAAACGTCCAGACGTAGGATTCCGGCATCCCCTCCACGTCGCATTGGAACGAGACTGGGGTTCCGACGACCGCGCGGTCCGTGTCGGCTTCCACGATCACCGACAAAGGTCCGCCGAGGCCGGGCGGATAAAACTCGTCGCACCCCATGTCCACGCCGGCCCCCCAGATGCGCGGGTCGCCATCCAAATCGTAGTCACCAGCGGCAAACTCAAAGCTGCCGGAATCGATGCAGGGGGAACCCGGCACTAGACGATAATTGTTAGTCCCGGCCAAGGCAGGAGGACTGGAAATATTGCCCATACCGGTCACTAATGGAGAAACGCAAGAGTATGACATGGATCCGGGGAGGCTGTTGGAATAGGTATCTGCCTGATTGTAGAAGATGATGCTATTGGCAATTGTACCCCCGTAAGTTCCACCAGCACTTTTAGCATGATTGAAGACGACTGTATTATTAAAAAAATTGCCGTTGAAGATATAACAACCGCCGGCAGTATTTGAACTATGGTTGTTTCTCACTAAACAATTGAAAACAGAACCTCCTTGAAGATAGACGCCCCCCCCTTGCCCTTCAGTGGTGTTGTTCTCCAAAATCGTGTGGCTCATTACTGGCTTGCGCGTCCAGAAAAGATACGCCCCGCCCCCCATCGTGGAAGCATGATTGTTGCGAAGGATGGAGTGGGTGATGAAAACGCCGGAACCGCGTTCGGCCCATGCCCCGGCGGCGTCGGCAATGCCTCCTCCATAAGTGCCGATATTGCCCTCAATCAAGCAAGAATCAACCACAACGGACACGGAAGGCAAATCAGGCGTGTAATTCCAAAATCCTAACATGATGCCGCTATTTCGATTACTGGACACGGTGGAGGCGCGGATCAAGAAATTGCTGACGCGGGGTAGTGTTAAGGGGCTGACGGTGTCATTTTGGCGCAGGGACACGCCCGTGCCGGCGGATTCGGCCACAAGGCAATTCAGGATACGGGTATCCACGGCGCAGGTAAAGATGCCGTTGGAACCGCTATGTTCAACAATCGTGTTAGTCACGAGCAGGGTGGAGTTGGTGACGATGCGGGGGGTGGTGTAGCTGTCGATGCCGCTCTGGCCCGAGTGGGTGATGAGGGAATTGAGGATGGCTCCATATTCGCTTTTCACCCCGTGGCGGGGGGCATTGCTGACGGTGAGGCCGTCGAGGGTTCCGAACTGGAGGAAGACGGCATCCGCGCCGGGGGGCAAGGCGCTGCCGTCGAAAAGCACCGTGTCCCGTCCATTGGGGGAGGCGAGCGTGACGTCGTTGGTCACCCGCACCGTGGCGTTGAGGAGGTAGACTCCGTTCGTGACTAGGACGACGTCGTCTGGAGTGCAGAAGTCGATGGCGGCTTGGATGTTGGTGGCGGCGACTGCCCAAGTGGAGAATGGGGGGATGTGGGCACCGTCGGGGGAAACATAGCGGGTTTCGGCGGAGGTGCAGAGGGGAAAAACAACGGCCATGAAGAAACAAGGCAAGATGAATGTCCGGTTCATGCTTTGAGGATACTGGCTGGGGAGGGGGGGATCAAATCGAAAAGCAAGGCAACGGAAAGGCGTTTTCGCACCAAGACACCAAGGCGCAAAGAGGATGGAATCACAGAGGGCACAGAGAACCACAGAGGATGTTGGGTTGAGGGGAAAGATGCCGAAAGGAGGGAGAGGGCGGGGGCAGGGGTACAAGCATTCTCACGCAAAGGCACAAAGGCGCAAAGAGGATGGAACCACAGAGGACACCGAAGGGCACAGAGGGAATCTTAACTGTTTTGACAAGATGAACCGGACTGACAGGATGGGGCCGGAAGAAGGGCGGGCGGATGGCGAGCCAGCCGCCGGGATGGTTCGGGCCTGTCCGAGGCGCACGCGCTTCGTGTGTGGCCTCGGCCCGGCCTGAACCGTCCAGCGCACCCAAGGGTGCGCCAGCCCTTCCTGGCTCTTTTTTGTGTATTTCGTGTGTTTCGTGGTTGGCTTAGCTGTTTCCTTTGTGTCTCTGCGTCTTGGCGTGAATCCCGTTCTGAATACTGAATTCTGCGCGTTCCATATTCTCTGTGCGTTTCTGTGGCCCTCGGTGGTTCAAACGGTCCATCCATCCACGGTCCGTTTCTTGACTTCCGGGAGAGGCTTTGGGATGGTTCGGCCCTATGTCAACGCAGGGGCAGATGAAAATCACGGTATATACGCCCGACTCTTCCCTAGCCAATCCGTTCGTCATGGTGAAAGCCATGTTGGGCGATCTGTGGGCAGGGCGCGAGCTGGCCTGGCGGCTCACGGTTCGCGACATCAGTGCGCAATACCGGCAGACGTTCCTGGGGATCCTGTGGGCGTTGATCCTGCCCCTGGCCAACACCGTGGTGTGGCTATATCTGAACATGACCGGCATTGTGGTGTTGCAGGAAACCCGCATCCCGTATCCGGTGTACGTCTTCACCGGGACGATGTTGTGGGCGGTTCTCATGGATGCCATCAATGCCCCGATGGGGGAGACCAATTCCGCGAAGGGCATGCTGGCCAAGTTGAATTTTCCGAGGGAAGCGCTCTTGCTGGCTGGCATCTACAAAACGCTGTTCAATGCCAGCATCAAGATCGGGCTGCTGCTGTGCATCCTGCCGTTCTTCAAGGTCAATCCCGGGTGGGGGTTGGCGCTGTTCCCACTCGGCGTGTTGTCCCTCGTCCTGGTCGGGACGGCCATCGGATTGTTCATCACGCCGGTGGGGATGCTCTACACGGACGTGGGCCGGGCCCTGCCGCTGGTGATGCAGTTTTTGATGTACGTGACCCCGGTGGTGTTTGCGATGCCGGAGTCGGGGTTGGTCGCGAAGCTGTTTGCGATCAATCCGCTCACGCCATTGATCTTGACCGCGCGCGACTGGCTGACGGGCGGATCTCCGGAATTCTTGCTGTCGTTCCTAGTCGTCAACGCGGCGGCAACGATCGTGCTGCTGGCGTCGTGGATCGGCTACCGGCTGTCGCTGCCGATCCTCATCGAGCGCATGTCGGCATAACGCAACCCCTTTTCCCGCAAAGCACGCGAAGGCCGCCAAGGGGGCAGGCCAACAGCCGGTTTACTGGCTGAACCGTGGCTTGAGCTACAGCGTGATGAATATTCACCGCAAAGAACGCCGCCACCTCGGCGCGGTGGCTTACAGGGCTGAATTTCTGTAGGCCCAGGCGGTGACCGGGCTGCGAAAACGATTCGGGCGACGGGGGTTGACAATTGAGTCAATCGATGCGATCAGTATGGTCAGAATGATTGAGGCGCTAGGTGGAGGTAGCGGATGAAAACGGTGAGTGCGGTCGAAGCGAGAAAAGGGCTGGGGCATCTGTTGAATCTGGTTTCACTGAAACGCGAGACGATCGTGATCGAGCGGGCCGGGGAAAAGATGGCGATCCTGAAAGCCTATGATTCCGGGGCGAACAAGAAGAGGACCGCTTCTCGCGAGGGGAGGTTAAACCTGCTGGATCTGACGGGGCTGGGCGGTGAAATCTGGGCCGGAGTCGATGTCGGCGAATATCTCCGCCAGGAGCGGGCCCAATGGGCCTGAAACTGGATGCCGAAGCGGTCGTTTTTTTGGACACCGCTCCGTTCATTTACCTGATCGAGGGGCACGGCGACTTTTGTGCCTCCGTACGCGATTTGGTAGCGGCATGCATCCGCGTTCGCGCCCAGATGGTGACCTCCCTGATCACGTACATCGAGGTGTTGACCCATCCCGAACGGCTGGGGCGCACCGATTTGGCGGCGCGTTACCGCATGTTCCTGACCAATTCCGACAATCTGTCCATCCATCCCATCCATTTGCATGTGGCGGATGAATGCGTCCGAATTCGCGCAACCTACGGGTTCAAAACCCCGGATGCCATCCAATTGTCGGTGGCCCGGGCCTGCGGTGCCAGCCTTGTCATAACCAACGACGCGGATTGGAAGCGCTACAAGGAGCTCAACATCGTTCTGGTCTCGGAACTGGATTGAATTCCTTTCAACCTCGGGGCCAGCCGGTTCCGGTTTATTTTTTGAGATTCGTGTGTCCGAAGGCAGGGCAGCCGTTTTCTCGCAAAGCACGCGAAGGCCGCCAAAGGGTGCTGCCAACAGCCGTTCGCTCACACGGAGCCGCAGAGCGCACAGAGGGAATCCCAACGGATTTTGACAGGATTAACCGGATTTACATGATGGGGCCGGAGGGAAGGGCAAGGGCCAAAGTCCGATTGTCGGAGGTCCGCCTTTTCCAATATCCAATTATTCAATGTCCAATATCCAATGTTGAAGGGGAGGCAGCCACCTCGGCGCGGTGGCCTACAGGGCTGGTTCTGTAGGCCCGGGCGGTGACCGGGCGGGGAAAACGAGAATACGAGCAGCCGTTTCAACCACGGGCTTGCCACGCGGGTTGGCGTGGCGGACGTGGATGGACACAAATTCGAGCCCGGAGGGAAGAGCGGGCGGATGGCTTTGCCGGCCGCCGGGCGGCTCGGGCCTGATCGAGGGCACACACGAAGTGCGTGCGCCTCGGATAGGCCTGAACCGCTTGCCGCACCCAAGGGTGCGCCAACCCTTCCCTGTCCCTTTTTCGTGAAATTCGTGTGTTTCGTGGTTAACCGGGCTGCGGCTGTTTTCTCTGTGCCACTCAGGGTTCTCTGTGGTATAGGTAATCTTGTTCAATGAACATGGAGAGCGATGATGACCAGGGAATTCAATGTCGTGATCGAAAAGGATACGGATGGATATTTTGTGGCATCGGTTCCCGCGTTGAGAGGATGCCATACCCAAGCCAAGTCCTTGGATGTCTTGATGAAACGGATCAAAGAGGCCATTGAGCTCTGCCTGGAAGTCGAGAAGCCGGTTTCAAACCAGTTTGTTGGCGTCCAGCGTGTGGCTGTGATGTCGTGAGCACTTTTCCCGCCTTCAGCGGAATCCGCCTGATTCAAGCGCTAAAGCGCTTTGGATTCGAAGTTGTCCGTATCAAAGGGAGCCATCACTTTCTGAGCCATCCGGATGGGCGTTGCACCGTGGTGCCGGTGCATCGAGGCGAAACCATCGGGCGGGGTCTGTTGGCGCAAATCCTTCGCGATTGCGAGCTCACGAGTGAAGAGCTATGCAAGGAAGTTTGAACGGATAAACCGCCGCACCAGCCGTTTGATCACACAGAGCCACAAAGTGCACGGAGGAGTGAGGGGTTACGGATACACACGGATTTGAGATCGGAGGGGGAAAGGGGACCAGGGACAGGGGAGCCTTCGACCGGCTCAGGGCGGGAACGAAGGCCGAGGTCCGAGGTCGGAAGTCCGATAGCCGGCAATCTTCAACCTGAAACCTACAACCGTTTTCAATAGTCAATGTCCAATATCCAATATTGAAGGGGAGGCAGCCACCTCGGCGCGGTGGCCTACAGGGCTGGATTTCTGTAGGCCCGGGCGGTGACCGGGCGGGGAAAACGAGAATACGAGCAGCCGTTTCAACCACGGGCTTGCCACGCGGGTTGGCGTGGCGGACGTGGATGGACACAAATTCGAGCCCGGAGGGAAGAGCGGGCGGATGGCTTTGCCGGCCGCCGGGCGGCTCGGGCCTGATCGAGGGCACACACGAAGTGCGTGCGCCTCGGATAGGCCTGAACCGCTTGCCGCACCCAAGGGTGCGCCAACCCTTCCCGGTCCCTTTTTCGTGAAATTCGTGTGTTTCGTGGTTAACCGGGCTGCGGTGCTTGGCTGTTCCATCTTGTAAATCCGGCGAATCCTGTCATCCTGTCAGAGTGGGTTGCAGGTTGAAGGGTGCAGGTTGAAGGGTGAAGAATTGAGTGCGGCGCAGAGATTTGAAGAGCTGGAGTGCTGGCAGTTGGCTCGGGAACTGACCAATGCGGTCTATGCCCTGACCGGCCAAGGCCGTGTCAGCAAGGATTACGGCTTCGTGGACCAAATGCGCCGGGCGGCGGTTTCCGTCATGAACAACATCTCAGAAGGGCATGAACGGGGATCCAACAAGGACTTCGTGAAGTTCCTGTATATCGCCCGCGGGTCGGCGGGAGAAGTCCGCAATATGCTGTATATCGGGCTCGATCAGGGGTATCTTGAGCAGGACGCTTTTAACCGGCTTTTCGATCTGGCCGAGAGGTCATCCAAGGCCTGTTATGGTCTGATTCGGTATCTCAGCAAGAATTTGAACTGGAAATCCAAGCTCTCGATTGCCATTTTTCTTCTCTTCCTTCCCATCCTCTCCCATGCCTAGCCTTCAACCTTCAACTTGCAACCTGTAACCCGCTCCCATGCCTAACCTGCAACCTGCAACCTGCAACCTTCAACCCAACTCCGACACCTTGGTCAAGGTGGAAGGAGTTTCTAAAAAATTCTGTCTGAGCCTCAAAAAGTCCCTCTGGTACGGCTTGTGCGATATGGGCCGCGAACTCACCGGCCGTCGCCATGGCTCCGCTCATTCCCCACTTTCAACCTTCAACCTTCAACCTGCAACCGATTCGGGCCTCCGCCCGAAAGAATTCTGGGCGGTGCACGACGTCAGCTTCGAACTGAAGCGCGGGGAATGCCTCGGGCTGATCGGCCGCAACGGGGCGGGGAAGACGACCTTGCTCAAGATGCTCAACGGCCTGATCAAGCCCGATGCCGGCCGGATCGAGATGCGCGGGCGCGTCGGGGCGCTGATCGCCCTCGGCGCGGGCTTCAACCCCATCCTGACCGGGCGCGAGAATATCTATACCAACGCCTCCGTCCTCGGCCTGACCAAGAAAGAAACCGATGCCAAGTTGGACGAAATCATCGACTTCGCCGAAATCGGCGAGTTCATCGACACCCCGGTCCAGAACTACAGCTCCGGAATGGCCGTCCGCCTGGGATTCGCGGTCGCGGCTAGCATCCAGCCAGACATTCTGCTGATCGATGAAGTACTGGCCGTTGGCGACCTGTCCTTTGTTTTTAGGTGTTTCAACCGCATTGCTGAAATACTGCCAAGAACGGCGATCGTGTTTGTTTCTCACAACATGCCGTTGATCTCCAGGGTCAGCACCTCTGCGCTGGTGATGGAACGGGGAGTTACGGAATATCTTGGCAACGATGTTCCTAGGGCGATCGAGCTGTATTCGAGGAAGGCCGCGGTCGGCACCGGCGAGCGGCAGAGCGTGGGTGGATCCGAGATTGGCTTGATAAGCGTAGGGGTGAGGTCCCATTCCGGCGAAGACTTCAATTATTCAACGGCGTTTTCCCTCAACAATGGAGGTCCGCTGGATATGCGGATCGAGTTGAAATCCAATGCCGACTACGATTTGGAGTTCAGTCCCTTTGTCAAAATACTGGATCAGCAGATGCGAGAGGCCTTGGATGTAGTTCCTTTTGAATCCACGCCCATATATTACATTGGGGCGGGGGAAACAACCGTTGTCCATCTGCACATCGATGCCGTTTATCTGAACCGGGGAAAACATTTCATTGCGATTGGTGCATATGATCCACGGTGCCAGAGAAACTTTGCGCGAATCAACAACTGCGTGGAGTTGTATGTTAAATCAGAATTTCAGGGTTGGGCGGTTTGCGTCATGCCTGGCCAGTGGCACCAGATCAAAGGATGAGGGCGTCTATCGCCCCCATCCCGTCGCAGCTCGCCCGGCCGAGACTGCGCGCCGGATGTCCATGTTTTTCAGCCAGTCCAGGGGCCTGAATCTTCAGTCAATTGCCGCCGCGCGTGATCTCGCGGGGGATCGGGCCCGTTACGTGAATTCAGACTGGTTGTGTCTTCAGCCGCCGACGTGCTCGACAATGAAAGACAATCCATGCCAACCAATGGGCAGGTAGGGATGGAATTTCCAAAGTGGTAGGGCGCTGCAGAACTCGTCAAACGCGATTTTTTCTCCCGACAGCCCTTTGGCGGACCATAGGTACCAATCATCGAAGGCAATGATCATTCCATGCTTGAGCCTTGAAGATAAAAAGCAAAGCACGTCCTTCGTGCTGGAGTACAGGTCGCAATCGATATAAGCCAAACAAATATCGCGTGGTTCATCCCCGGCGGCGATTTGTGGGAGCGATTCGGAATAATATCCCGCAACTACGCGATAATCAGATTCTGGAATTCCGGCTTGCTTGCATTTGCGCCTGAAATCCTCCAGGGGCGTTGCCATGGTCCCTGCTTGCCACCGGGGATGCCAGTCCTCCGTTGCGGATGTCGGGGGCAGTCCCTTGAACGAATCAAACGCCCACAACCGAGGGGAAAGCCATCGACGCCGCGATTCCTTGTGCGCCATGGCGAATGTCCGGCATCGGTGGCTGCCAAACTCCACGTAATCGCCTGAGATTTCATTAAACGCTAAGAGGCTGAATGCCTTGTTGAAAAACACCTGCCTCTCAAATTTGTCCTGCCAATTGCGCGAAAAAACTTTGCTGCAGAACGCGCGATAGGCCAAGCGCCGCAACCCCAAGAAGGGCATTTCCGATTCGCTCTTTGAGTCGCGCCGGTAAAAATCCATTTTGTTTCCTCCAAAGTCTGCCGATCAAGACAAAAACACTGTCGGATTAAATGCCAGTTGTGTCGGCGCAATTCAAGTGCAATCCGGCGAAAGGGGAGGACATATGTGGGGCGGGATCGAGTTTTCCCGCTCGACAATTTTTCGTTCATACGTCAGCATTTACAGCAAAAGAAGTAAAAGCGGAGCCGGAGGCAGCCCCATGTTCAAAGGGATGGAATGCATTGGTCAGAATGTGCGTTCTGCGATTCACATTGGAATAGGTCAGCCGGGTGCAGCGGTCATCTAGCTGTGGTCATTGGCGAATCACCTCCGGACACAAATAATGCAAAAGGATAAGGCAGGGTGGAAAAGTTTTTTTTATGGCCGTCCGTCGCAGGGTGGATTTCGTTGCCGAGTGGACGCTGGGGGTCAAGCCGGACTATCTCCGGGGATCCCTCCGAGGGCGGATCCCGGTGGAGATCATGAAGGAGGTCGAGGCGCAACACCGGGAAATTGTTCCCCTCGTTCTTTCGCTGCGGCGGAGCCCTGATCCATTTTGCCACAAACCTGTTTGCCGCGAGAAGGCCGGAGTGACCTAGCCATGCGCGGGATTTTCTACACCAGCATCGAGCCAACAGGCGACAAACAATTCCGCGTTGCCTTGGACGAAATGAACCATCGCGGGCCGGATGCGGCGGGGCGGATGAGGCATGGCCGCCATGGGCTTGGCCGCAAAAGATTGAAGATCCTCGATCTGGACGACCGCAGCAACCAGCCGTTTTATTCTCGGGATGGGCGCTATGCCATGATCTTCAATGGCGAGATCTACAATTACCGCGAGCTGGCGAGGGAGTTCGTCATCGAGCTATATGCCCTGCATGCCCCCCCTTATCCTTTATTGTCTAAACGGGTATTTCTCGCTGTTCATCCTTGATTCGAGGTGGGCTCTTAAACAACCTATGACGAAAACAGATGCATCTAGAAAGCGGGGGCGGGTCATAGCGCTTCGTTTCCTCGATATGATACGAGATGTCCGGCGTGCGCCTCGCGGCGCACGGGCGAACATGCTGAGGTGGAATCTGAAGTTCCTCGCCAATCATTTCTTGGGCCGGCGCAGCATTTTGTTCGAGTGCCAACAGCCGCGGGACTGGGGATTTCTGGAATCCCTCTATTGCGCGCTGGCGTTGCGACAGGGGTGCCGTTGCTATGTATTGGTCAATGATCGCCCGGCTCGCATCGGGGGGGTTGGTTTTGATGTCGAGGTTTTGAAGGGAGTTTTGATGGAGGCTGGGGTTCCCGCCGGCCGCATTGCACCGCGGTTGAATAATGTATTATACTTCGCCGATTTCTATGTCACGCCGACCGCTTGGAACAACTTCCTGCCGGCGGATCGCTCAATCGTTAGGGCCATCCTGCCGCACGGTTTGGTCAACAAGCTTTATAAGCACGGACAATTCGGTGCAGAAGTGTCGGAATTCGATGTTTTACTTTCCTCGGGCCCGGAGTGCACGAAAACCGTGACGCGATTCAGGGCGGAACAAGGCCAATCGTACGCAATCTGGCCCGCGGGATATCCCAAGGTTGATCGATTGATGAAAATGCAGGGAAGGACTTCGGTAAAACCCGTTTCCCGGGCGCCGCTTTGCGTACTTTTCGCCCCCACATGGGGAAAACATGCGGCACTCGACGTCTATGGACTTGATCCGGTGCAGTGGGTTTTGGATGCGGGACACCAGGTGGTCATCAAACTACACCCCATGTCGCTGTCCGAGAATGCCGATTTCGCCACCGGCGGCGTGGACTGGCGAAAAGCGCTGGAGCGTTTTCGCGGCCATGAGCGGGTGCAGATCGTCGGCACGACCGCAAACGACGAGGTCATGCGGCAGGCCGATGTCATGATCAGCGATGTCAGCGGGATCGCATATGAATTTTTGCTGATGGGAAAGCCGGTGGTGTTTTTGGATGTGCCCGGTTTTTTCCAGAATTCCGCGTCCAATTGGGGGGCGGACCCATGCGTGGATTTATCCTATTGGGGACGGGAATATGGCTTGCGGGCGTCGTCGTTGCAGCAGATGGTCGAAGCGCTGGCCACGGTTGTCCATGGAGAATGGAATCCCGAGACGGTCAAACCCTTGGTGGAACGTCTGCTTTACCATCCGGGATGTGCTGGAGAGACTTCCGCCAATATGATTCTGAATCACTTCAAGGGTATTGATCCCAACGAGGCGAGGGCCTTGTCGCGAGATGACGCCCAATTGGATGGCCAGCCGTAGGCCCGACCGTTCATGTCAACGATTTCCGTCATCATTCCCGCCTACAACGCCGAAAAGTATATCGGCGAGGCGATCGAATCCGCCTTGAACCAGACTCGCCCGGCCCAGGAAGTCATCGTGGTGGACGATGCGAGCACCGACCGGACGGTGGAGATCGCGCGTTCCTTCGGCGACCGGGTGACGGTGCTGGTGAATGCCGTCAATTCCGGTCCCGGCCACAGCCGAAACGCCGGCGTGGCGGCATCCACCGGCGACTATCTGGCCTTTCTGGATGCCGATGACAAGTGGATGCCGGGACATTTGGAAGATCTGGCGGGTTTGCTCGATCGGTGGCCGGAGGCTGGGTTTGCCTATGGCTTGGTTCAAGTGTTCGGCATCCGAAACGAACTGGGGCCGCGTTTCCCGGATCTCCCGAGCAATGCGCCGCAAAGCATATTCCTGCGTCTCATGCGCACGACGGTATTGTTGCCGACAACTGCCGTCGTGCGGCGTCAGGCCTTTGACGTCAGCAAGGGTTTTGACGAGATAGTGGAAATGCGTTGCGGTCGGCGGGTCCAAGTGGAGGACTACGATTTCTTTCTTAGGTTGTCTGCCCGCTTTGAGGCCGTTCAATCCTCGCTGGTTTCCGCATGCTACCGGACCTATGCCGGTCAATCCAATGTCGTGCGCGATTGGCAAATGCTGCTGGAGTTCAAATACCGGCTCCGATTGATCCGGCAGCTTCAGGCCGAACCCGGCGGGTTTTCCTCTTTGCCCGCCGCCGTGGAACGGATGCAACGTGCATGGGAACAGCAATTGAGGTCGGCTTGGGGAAATGGAAAAATCCCATATTTGCGGGAATTGATAGGTTGGGGTCGCAAAGACCCGTATTTATTGGATGCCATCAAGTATTACCGTTGGCGCGCGCTGTGTCCCGCATGGTTGCTGCGTCTGTGGCGTAGTCTGGGCCAGGCGCTTCGGGCGCTGACCGGGCGCTTCTGAACGGCCCCGTTCCGTTCGCGCGGATGGACCGGGGGCTTGAGAGCGCCTCGGCGATTCGGTGCCAGAATCCAGCCTGAAGGCTGGAATGCGAACGGGCCCTGTATGGAGTCCACGCTTCAGCGTGCGGCTGTCCTTTCCGCCAAGAAATGGATGGCGGGGCACCGAATCGCAGTGCGCCCTCGCCAAAGGGGCGCATGGGAGTTCTGCGGAGGCTGCCTCTCCGTCCAACTGGCCCTTCCGCAGTTCCCTGCCGGCGGGGGCCATTCCCGTGGATGCCCGAAAGTTTCCGGCTTTTGTAGGCCACCCCTGCGCGGGTGGCGCGGATTTCGGGCCTCGATTTTAAACCCCGCCGGACGCGCAGGTCCGGCCTACACCGATCTCGGCCACGATTTCCCGGAGGGCGCATCCGAACGCCATCCAAGAATCTCCGCAGAACTCCCATGCCCCCGTCGGACGGCCGGCCGCGATCCTGAGTTGTGGAACGGGGCGGGTTGCGCTACTCTGCGGGCCAAGCCATGAAAAAAGTCATTACCTACGGCACCTTCGACCTGCTGCATCTGGGCCACATCCTTCTGCTGCGGCGGGCGCGGGAATTGGGCGACCACTTGACGGTGGCGGTGTCCACCGACGAGTTCAATGCGGGCAAGGGCAAGAAGACGATCCTGCCGTTTGCCGAGCGCATGGAGATCGTGAAGAGCATCCGCTACGTGGACGCGGTGATTCCGGAGACCTGCTGGGAACAGAAGGCCGCAGACGTCCAGCGGCTGGGGATCGCCGTGTTCACCATGGGCGACGATTGGGTCGGGAAGTTCGATTTCCTGAAGCCGCGATGCGAGGTGGTCTATCTGCCGCGCACGCCCGACATCTCCAGTTCCGGACTGAAGGCCGAGCTCGACCGGCTGCGGAAGGTGCAAGCCGTGCTGGGGCAGTTGAAGGCGGACGATTTGAAGGATCTGATCGGGGTGCTGGAGCGAGTGGCGAGACTGGGTTGAAGGGGGCCGGTTGAAGGCGGGAGATGTGAAACTGGATACTTGAAACAGCGGGATGTGCCGGAAAAAAACGCGGGGGGAAGCAAAGATGAGAACGCAAAGGGGGGGAGGAGTTGCAAATGCCGATAGATCAAAACCGATTTGAACGTTTGCGAATGAAATGGCTGCGTCATCTAGACAAGTTGCGCTTTGCCAGCTACCGGTGGCGCTGGGGGCGGGAGCCCGCCATCGTTCAGGCCGAGGCGCTGTACCATGTGTTGTGGTATCTGGGGCGCTACCGGTACGCGCTAGAAACACAGCCCGACAACATCCAGCCCGAGCCGGAAATACAGCCGAACAAGATTTGGGTGAGTTGCCTGTGGGGGGAAGAACATGCTCCCCATCTGGTCAAGAAGAGTATTGCCTCGATCAAGGCCAATAGCAATGGTCGGGACGTCGTCGTCTTGAATCGGCAAACTGTCGCGCAATATGTCGAATTGCCCGGACACATCTTGAAAATGTTTTCCGACGGGATGATTGCTCCTGTCCATATGGCCGATCTTTTGCGCGTTGCGCTGTTGGCAAAACATGGTGGGCTGTGGGTGGACGCCACGGTGTGGATGACGGCGCCCATTCCTGAATATATTACGAGTGGTCCGCTGTTCTGTTTCAAGACGCCGATCGTGGCAGGGCCGTCGCCGATCAAGGCCTCGAGCTGGCTGATCTCGGCCCGGCCCCATCATCCCATCATCGTCAAGACCCGAAACCTGCTGTATGAGTATTGGCGGAAGGAGCGATACGCCAAAAACTATTTCCTGTTTCACCTGGCTTTTGCGCTGGCGTGCGATGCGAACGACGAGACACGGCGCCTGTGGAAGCAGGTGCCCTATCACCACAACGCCAATGCGCATATTCTGCAGTTCGAGCTGTTCGATCCGTTCGACGAGAAACGCTACGAAGAAATCTGCCGGTATTCGACCATTCACAAGTTGACGTATAAGTTCCGGGATCCGGCGGCTACCGCAATCATGGGGACCTTCTATGATCGAATCTTCAACCCGTAAAGATGCCGGTCTAGATGTCGAGCGTGTGGAATCGCTCGACATCAGCCTGTATGGCGCCATTTATTCCCAGTCGAACGATGGAGACAAACGCTCGCTCCTTGCCGTGCAAAGGGCCACGGCGCGCAAATTCGGCGCGTATAATTATCTCGAGATCGGGTCGCATCTTGGGGGGACCATTCAGCCGCATTTGGTGGATGGCCGGTGCAATAACATTTGCTCCATCGATCCTCGGCCGGCAATTATTAGCGACGATCGCAAGCCCGGGGCGTTTGTGAAGTATGAGAACAATTCGTCGGCGCGCATGCTCAATTTGTTGGTCAGTATTGGCAGGGGGGATGTATCCAAGATAGAATGCATTGAACGGTCTTCCCCTGATCTCGATCCGCTATCAGCAATACATGCCCCTCATTTTGCCTTTATTGATGGGGAACATACTTGCTCGGCGGTAATGGCATACTGCCCGGCGGCACCATACTCTTCCACGATTTTTATATTGTTTATCCGGCTTTGCAGGCAATCTGCAAGAAATTGCGGGCAGCCCGAACGACTCATCTTGCCTTCAAGCATGAAGACGGCGTATGGGGGATATTCTTTGATCCGGATCTTGTCTTTTCGGATGACTCCCTTGCCTTATTATTCAAAAGAAATTGGAAGTACTTCACGCGCTTTCTGGCAGGCAGGCGCAAAGAGAAATTCTTGGCGGGATGCAAAAATGCGGGAAACATGGCATTGCGCATTTGCGCAAAGGGTCTCAGGCGCGTGGTTCCCCGTCGAATATGGACTTGGCAACAATCACTTCGAAACAAGCTCGGATGGCGACGGATGGAATAGCTGTTCTGCGGCAATCATAATGATATCGCGCGATTGCGCTGGATGAGTTGAATGAAGAAGCCGGATTGCGAAAGAAAGAATGTTTGCCGAACGCGAACACACTTCGGCTTGCGGATTCCCGGAACGTACAACCCCCTGAACTGGCTGCTGTATGCGATTTCATTTGGGATGCCGCGGAAGCGGACGCTTTGGGCGTTCGGCACGGCGGAGGGGCAGTTTTTCGACAACACGGTCTATTTTTTCCAGCACATCAGCCGGACGCGCCCGGACATCGAAGCGGTGTGGATTACGCATCGCGATGAACTGATTTGGCGGTTGCGGGATTTGGGATACCGGGCTGAACACCGCCGGTCGCTTCGGGGTCTCTGGACCTGCCTGCGGGCAAAGTATTATTTCATCAACCATTATCTGACGGACATCCATTTCTTCGCCAGCGGCGGGGCGGTGGTGGTCAATTTCTGGCATGGGGTGCCGCTGAAGAAGATCGAATTCGACACCGAAACGGGCGCGAACGCCTGGCAATGGCAGTCGCCGACGTGGAGACACCGTTGGCTGGAGCGGCCAGATCTATTCCGCCGGCCTGATTTTGTGGGGTCCACGGCCCGGCACGTGTCGGCATATTCCTTCCAGAGCGCGTTCCGAGTCGGACCGGACCAGTGCCTGAACTTGGGCAGTCCGCGACTGGATGCGCTTGTTGAATCGTTCGATGAACTCCTGGCGCGGCTGTTGGATCGCGGAGATTGGCAACTGGCGCAGATGCTGGAGCGGCTGCGGGGACGGCGATTCATCCTGTATATGCCGACTTGGCGGAATACCGGCGAGGACTATTTGATGCTGAGCGGGCTGGACGGAGAGGAGCTAGAGGCCTTTTGCCGGCGGCACAGCGTGTACTTCGTGATCAAGCTGCATCCCACCGCTTCCCGCTCGGCTTGGGAGGATGCAGGCGGGCCAGATCGGCACGTGATCTTCATCCGCGAACACATCGATCCGTATCCACTGGTGGCCATTGCGGACGTGCTGGTGACGGATTACTCGTCGATTTTATTCGATTTTCTGCTGACGGGTCGGCCAATCGTGTTGTTCCCCTTTGACTTGGATCACTACTTGCGGGATTGCCGCGGGATGTATTTTGACTACAGGGAGGTGATGTGGGGGCCGGTGGTAAAAACAGCGGCTGATTTGCTGTTGAAACTGGGCAAGGTGTTGGCGGGTCAAGCCGCCCGGGGTTATGCGGGAACCGAGATTAAACGATTCCACGATTATCGGGATGGGTTTTCGTGCGAGAGATATGAGCATTTTATTGCCGGGCCTCGTTTGCCTGAACCGGCGCAGAAAAACGAGGATGCAGCAAGGGATGTCCGGGCCAACAGCAAGGACCTGGCGGTCAAACTCGAGGGCACCCAACTTCGGGCAGCGGAAGGTTCCGCGGCCAGAAATCCCCTGCGGTGGTCCGTTTTGATCATCGCGAATAGGAATTGGGATGCGGTGCAGGCATCGGCGACTTCTCTCTTGGCCAACGGGCCGGGTCCAGAGCAAATGGAACTGGGCCTCGTGGTCTCTGGGGACACCAATGAGAAAATGGCGAAAGAAATCGTTGCAGGGTGCGGAAATAGGATCCGGATCTGGAACTTGCCGGACATCGAGGATGGTTGCGAGAAATGGAATTCCTGTCTCGATCAGTTGCAAGGACAATGGCTGCACATCGTACCTGCGGGAGATGAAATCCTTCCGGGTTTTTATGCCGCCTATGAGCAGGCAGCCCGCCGCTGTCCGGATGCGCTGGGCATTTGGGGGCCGACGATTATGCGCAACGGACAAGGGCAGTGGTGCGACATGACGCAGCGGATCGCCGAGATGCCAGAAAGCCCGGAGGGGTGGATGAATTTTCTGGCGGCGCGGAATCCCTTGCGGCTGTCCGGCACGGTTTGGGCGCGGGAATGGGTGCTCGCGGAGAAACCGATGGGACTTGACGATCGGATCGAGAGCCCCTGGGCGTCGTGGATGGAGGTGGCTCAAACGGGGCGGATCGGCTGGGTGGTTCGTCCGCATACCCTGACGACCAAGTGCGATTGTCGGCAAACGGATTTTGCGGGGTGGTTCGACAAACCAAAGACGTTGCTCGGGGTCCAATCCGATATGGGGCAACGCAGGATTCGACCGGTGGGCGAAATCCATCTGCGGAATTGGGTCGAAGGTGAGATTGGCGATTGGCTGCGGAGAGGTTATTATCGCAAGGCATTGTCGGCGTGTTGGATGGCGATCTGCTCGGGCCGCCTTTTATGGGGGGGGGGCTTGGGATGCAGGGCCATTGTGGCTCGTTTGCGGGGTTATTGGGAGTAAAAAACTGGCCCCGCGCCAGACTTCAACGGGGACCGATGGCTCGGACGGAGAGGGGGCTGGATTCCGGGATAAGGGGCCCGATCAAACGCATGGCACACCGTGCCGGACGGGACGAGGTCGCTGCAGATGTCGGGGCGATGATCAGTCCATTCCTGACCCCGACCGATTCTCTATTTCCCCGGAGGGGATTCTGCCTGTCGTTCATGCGCCCGCCTCAGGGCCACATTGGTGGCCGTGCTTCAGGGCAATTGGGGTCAATCCAGGTCAATCCACCTCCAGGTCAATGCATGCTCAATAGGCCTGGCCAATAGGCCCAATAGTCCCGGACCGGCCCGTGAAAAAGGCGGTCCAAATGCTTGCCAAGAGGAGGGCTCCTGTATTATATTCTAATTAAGGCGGCGTGTGCGGAAAACCGGTTTCCTCAACGCTTCCCGTGCGAGGATGGACGATATGAAATCGCGGATTTGGATAGCGGGAGTTGGAGTGTGTCTGGCGCTGGGGGGGGCATGGCCGGGTTCCGCTGCCGTCTACTACGTCAACGACAACTCAGACGTGAACGACGTCTATACCGGCGGACTGGGAAACGATGCGAACCCCGGAACGAATTCGGCCTTGCCCAAGCTGACCTTGGCCAGCGTGCTGACCAATGCGATGGCCCCCGGGGACATCGTCTATATCGACACGGGGACCTATGCGACCAATGTCGCGATCGGCACCAATGTGGTCGGGACGGCGGTGAATCGCATCTTGTTTCAAGGCAGCACCAATGGCACGACATTCACAGTGGCGAGCGGGAATATTTTCGATGTGCGGGGGAAACAACTGCATTTCCGCAATATCCGGACCGTGGGGGCAGGCATAGGATTATATCTGAATGGCGCGGCTTACTGTGAGTTGGAAGATATATTTGCTGTTTCCAATGCCACCCAGTCCATCCGTTTGGAAGGCAGTTCCAGCAGCAACACCATCCGGCGATGTGTCATGCAGACGGCCAATTATTCGGCCATGGGCGGTACGACCGGCGGGAAAGGCAACTACATCGAAGACTGCATCGCGTGGTCCTTGAATTCCGCGGCATTCGCTCCGGCGGATGGCTTGGTCAGCAACATGGTTGGCTGCATTGGAGTAGGAGCTTGGGCCCTTGGAAACACGGGGTTCAAGCCTGATGCTGCGTCCCGCAACATGTTCTTCTTCCAGCAATCGCTGGCCCCCGACAACGACACTTTGGCTGACTTCCAAAGGATCAACGCGAACTGGGTTGGCAACACCTATGCCGATCCCAAATTCGTAAACGCGGCGGGGTTGGATTTCCATCTGTTGAGCGCAGCGGGGTTCGTCTCCAACGGGGTGTGGGTGACGAATGCAGCGGTGGGGTTTAGTCCGGCGATCGACTTCGGCGCCCGGTCGGCCAGCGTCGGGGCCGAGCCCGATCCCAACGGCGGACGGGTGAACGTCGGGTTGTACGGCGGAACGGCGGAGGCCAGCAAGAGCAACACGAACGATTGGCTGTTCGCGATGACCTTCAACGACGGCGGGAATTTGATCCAGACGGGGCGGCTGGAATGGGTGGCCAGCACGAATTTCAACGGGCAGCAGGTGAAGCTGCAATTCAGCACGAATTCCGGGGCGGCGTGGACAGATATCGCCACCGTGGCGGCAACGAATGAGAGCTACAGCTGGGTGCCGGCGTTTGCCCATCCGGCGGTGCTGTGGCGGGTGGCGGGCACCAATGTCCCGCTGGTGGCTTCGACCAATGCGCGCCTGTTCAGCGTGCGGCCGGCGACCAACACGGCGTTCCAGTTTTATGTGAACGATGGCAGCACCAACCGGGATGTGTATTGTAGCGCGTCGGGATCGGGGGCCCATCTGGGGGTCGCCTCCAATACCCCCCGGGACAGCCTGATGGGGATCCTCACGAACTATTCGTTGCGCGGGGGCGACACGGTTTACATCGATACGGGCGACTACACGACCAACCTGACCATGAGCATCGGGATCTTCGATTCGGGCACGTTGGGAAACCCGGTGAAGATTTTGGGGAGCACCAACGGATCGACATTCAATCGGGGCAGTGGATCGGCGGACACCCTGGACCTCACGGGGGCCAGCCACCTGCGGATCGAGAATCTGCGGTTGACGGGGGGCCGGTACGGATTGAGCGGTGGCACGACCAACATTGTGTTGAAGAATGTGGAATTCCGGGACAACGTCTACGGTGCGTTTGTGACGGGAGCGGGGCATGTCTTCGAGAATTGCCTGGCGGTCAACAACACCTCGCGGGCATTCTCCGGCAGCGGATCCGGGGGAAACCAGTGGATCAACGGGGTGATGTGGGGGAGTCCGACGCTGATCCATGCGGCCACCAACGCGACGTTATCGGTGTCCAACAGCATTCTGGGCGACGGGACCACGCTGTTCGGCAGCCAGATTGTGCCGGGCGATCACAACGTGGTGTGGAATACGGGGGTGGCCGCGGGAATTCCGAATTTTTCGGCGCTGCATGCGGCGGGGCATTGGACCCGTAGCGTGATGGCGGACCCCCTGTTGATCAACCCGGCGGCAGGGGATTTCCACCTTCAGAGCGTCAACGGGTGGTTTGACACGAATAGCATGGCCTTCGTGACCAATGGTGCGGGGCATTCGCCGGCCATTGATTTGGGCGATCCGGCGGCGGCGTTCGGCATCGAGCCACCGCCGAATGGCGGTCGCCTGAATGCGGGGCTCTACGGCAACACGCCGCAAGCCAGCAAATCCCGCACGAACGCGTGGATCCAGTTGATGAGTTTCATGGACGGGGGCACGCTGGATGCGCAGACCGGGGCGGATGTGCGCTGGAATGCGGGGGCCTATGAACCCGGCACCACCGTCACGATTTGGCTTTCGCGCGACAACGGTGCCAGTTGGCAGGCCTTGGAGACCAACGGGGTGGCGGCTGACGGGACCTATTTCTATCAAGAGCCCGTGGCGGACAATTCTTCTTCGCGCGATGCGTTGTTGCGGGTGGAGTTGAATGGAGTTGTCCCGGAGGCCACCAGCCAGTCGCCGACGAATTTCATCTATCGCAATGGCACCTTTGCCTTTTACGTCAACGACAATTCCCAGGATGGCGACGTCTACTGCTCCGCGGTCGGTGACGATGCCAACGCGGGATCGAGCGCGGGCTCGCCCATGCGGAACCTGGATGCCTTGCTCGCCAAGCTGGGGCAATTAGGCCCCGGCGACCGGGTGTATGTGGATACGGGGGTTTATACCAATCATCCGGTGATCAACTTGGGAGCCGCCCATTCGGGGGTGGTGACCAATCCGGTCGTATTTGCGGGCAGCACCAACCGGTTGGCGGGCGGGAGCGTGTTTGCCAGCGGGGCGGCCGGGCTGGCTTTCGCGTTTCAGCCGGGCTCTTCGAACATTGTCTTGAAGGATCTGGTCATTCGCAACATTGCGCGCGGAGTCGCCTTGACCAACGCGATGCACATCACGCTGGATGGTGTGGAAG
>CAYODC010000001.1:0-8926 GCA_964402575.1 uncultured Verrucomicrobiota bacterium | reverse complement strand
GGCGAGGGGATTCGATTTGCAGCAGAACAGCCGGTACGTGGAGCTGACGAGATGCGTGGCGCAGGAGAGCGCGGTAGGGGTTTACGTGAGCCAGTGCACCAACATTGCGATTCGGCATGGCGTTTTCTGGAACAATTCCAATGTGGCCATTCAGGTGATGTCGGGGGTGGGGGCGTTGGTGGAGAACAGCATTTTGGGATCGGTCCGGACCAACGCCCAATTGTACAGTTTGGCTTCATTGGCGGGGTTTTCCGCCGACTACAACGGCCTTTATGCCGGTTCATTGACCCGAGTGGGGACGGCCCCGGGGGGCGATGCCGACAATCTGGCTGCCTGGCAGAGACTGACCGGGGGCGTGGATGTCCACAGTATTCCCGGAGATCCGCAGATGGCCAATCCGGGCCCGGCGACGACCACGGAAGAGGCCTACGACTATCATCTGAAGACCGAACAGACGATGGGGCGTTTGCGCCCCAACGGACAGCGGACTTCCGATTCGGTTTCTTCGCCGCTGTTGGACGCGGGGAATCCGGCGTCGGACGCATCGCAGGAGCCGTCGCCCAACGGCGGGCGGGTGAATATTGGCCGTTTCGGAGGCACGGAGGAAGCCAGCATCGCCTCGACGCTGCCTTGGATCCGGCTGATCTCGTACGGAGACGGGGGAGCGGTGAGCAATGGAACAGTGCCGCTTTTGTGGACGGCCGGCGGGATGTCCAACGAAACGGCGAAGGTGGAAGTGTCCGTGGATGGCGGCAAGAGTTGGGGGGCCAGTGTCACTTCCGGCGTGCCGATCACCAACGGCGTGGCGTTCTGGACCGTGTCGGGATTGCCCGATACCCCCGCGGGTGTATGGCGCGTGGTCTGCCTGGAAAACACCAACCTCACGGCCCAGACCACGAATTTCTTCTCTATTCGCAACAACCCGTTGAATATCTATGTTGCGACGGCGGACACCAACGAGACGGTATATGTCACCAGTCCGGGAGCGGCCGACAACTGGATGGCCACGTCCAACGCCCCCATCAACTCGCTACGGACGGTTTTCCAGCGCTACGATCTGGAGCCCGGGGATCAGGTATTGGTGGATTCGGGGGTCTATCTTGAAACCGAGCCGGTGCAGGTATCCATGAAGAACTCGGGCACAACCAGCTTGCCCGTGCGGGTGATTGGCAATGGGCAATTTCCCTATAGCCGATCCGTGCTGGCCCGGGTCTCCCGCGTGGTGGGATCGTCCGTGCTCCAATTGTCCAATGTGCGTGGAATCCATTTTGAAAATCTCATGATTTCCAATGCGGTGACGGGCATCCAGGCCGATAACAGTTCTTTGATTACACTGGAACGGGTGAGGGTGGCCTATTGCTTCAACAATGTGCAGGCGGGGACGGCTTCGCGGATGGAATTCAGCCGCAGCATCATCGAGCAGGGATTGCTCTCCGGTGTTTCTGCCCGGAATGGGTCCACAGTCCGCCTCCTCAATTGCCTGTTGCGAGACAACGGGCCTGCCCACGTGGACATGCTGGGGGGCAATGTCGAAGTTCGAAACAGCATATTGGAGGTTTCCGGAACCCAGAATGCCGCATACCGGATGAACAAAGGCGAGGGAACGCTGGTTTCCGACTATAACAACATCCGGGTCACGGATGGCGCTAGCGTGGCGGCTTATCCGACCCGTTATGATCGTTTTTTGATCGATTGGCAAATCAGTTCGGGATTTTCGAGGGACAAGAACAGCTTTGGATTTGAGGCCGATTTTTACGATCCGGAGAACTTGGATTTTCATCTGAAGAGCCAACACGGACGATTTGACCCGGCAACCGGCACTTATGTCACGAGTGACACGAACACCTCCAGGTTGATCGATTTGGGTGATCCGACGTATTCCTATGCCAACGAACCGGCTGACAACGGAGGCCGGATCAACGTTGGACTGTATGGCAATTCGGACCAGGCCAGCAAGAGTTCGGCGGAGGGGGTGCTGGTCCCGTTGACCATGTCGGACGGCGGAACCGTCCGGGGGACGGTGGACTTGTTCTGGTCGTGGAATGGATTCATCGGGAACGAGTTGGTCGCGGTGCAGTTTTCGGGCGACGGGGGGGGCACGTGGACGAATTTGGCGACGAACATCTACATCAATGTGGGGAGTTCCGGTTTCACGTGGCCCAGCACCAATGTGAGCAGCACGGCCATGGGGGTATGGCAGGTGGTGTTGGAGAGCAATACCAACATCTATGGCAGAACCGAAACTCTCTTTGCGGTGAAGAACGATCCTCTGTCGTATTACGTGGATGACGGAAGCACGAACGGGAACATCTATTGTACCGCGCCCGGCAGCGCCGCCAATTCGGGATTATCCTCGAACTCGCCCATGGATTCGGTTGAGCGGTTGCTGAGCCGCTATAAAATCGATCATGGCGACACCATCTACGTGGATACGGGACACTACAGCCGGAACACATCGCTTACGCTATCTTTCCCGTCGGCGGGAGAGACCAACCGGTTGGTGATCCAGGGCAGTACCAACGAGGCGGGGGGAGGAACCGTGTTCACCAACTCTTCGGGGACGGCCGTGATGGTCTTGCAAAACAGCCAAAACGTGGATTTGAAGGATCTCCGGCTTCACGGAGGAGGAGGAGGGATTAGCATCACGACGTCGAGTTCCAACCGGTTCATGGGAATCCGATCGGAGGGCGCCCGGGGCATTGCCTTTTATTTGAGTCAGCAATCCGATCAAAACCACTTCATCCGCTGCGCGGCGTTGAATTTCTCTTCCACGGGATTCCACGTCATGGCACCGCAAAATCAGCTTATTTCGCCCGCGACCAACCATTGGGTGAATGGGGTGATGGCATCGAAGCCCGCGGATTCCAACGGGAATGCCGTCGCGACGGGGACGCTGGTCGGGGTGGTCTCGGGCCGGTTGAACATCAGCAACAGTGTGTTCGTCGCGGGGGGGCCGAAGGATGTCCTCTATGCCGTTGCCCCCGGAACGATTCAAGGGGATTACAATGTGTATCACCGGCCATTTCCTGAAAGCGTGTTTGCTCGGACAACGGTTGTCGGTTCGCTTTTTGGAGTGCGCAGGGCCGAATGGCCTTATTTGAGTTCCTGGCAGGAATGGAGCCAGACGGACAGCCATTCTTTCGCGGCGGATCCGCTCTTGGCGGACTGGGCGAATGGGGATTTGCATCCCAGGAGCCAGGCCGGCCGCTATTCCCCGGCGGCGGATGGTTTTGTCATGGATGCCGAGACCTCGCCCATCATCGATGCGGCGGCACCGTCGATGGATTGGAGTCTGGAACCCCTGCCCAATGGTTCCCGGGCCAATGTGGGGGTGTATGGAGGGACCGCGTTGGCCAGTTGTTCGGCCACCAACGGCAATCTGGCACTCTTGTCGTTGAACCAAGGCGGGGTGGTGCGCGGGACCAATATGTTGAAATGGGCGGCTTCGGGTGCCGCCACCAACGCGGGCTATACCGTGGCGCTGGATTTGTCGACGAACAGCGGAATTACCTATCAAACCTTGGCAAGCGGACTTCCCGCAGGCCAAGGCGAGTATGCCTGGAATTCCACTGCGCATCCTTCCGTGCCAACGGCACGATGGCGCGTACGCAGTTTGCAGATCGCCGATCTGGATGCTTCATCCAGCGAGGATTTCATCATTCACAACACTCCATCGGTGTTCTATGTGAATGATGCATCTACCAACAACGATGTGTACTGCTCTGCTCCGGGAAGTGAAGCCAATACCGGGTGGACCTCGAACTCGCCGCTTCCGTCGCTGGGGGCCGTGCTGCTTCGCTACGATCTGGAACCGGGAGATACGGTTCTGATGGATACCGGTGAATACCTCCAACAGAGTCCTGTGCTGATCCAATCCATGGACGGAGGAACCGGGGAGGAGCCTGTTGTCATTCAGGGCAGTACGCATCCTTCAGGTTCCATTTTCACGGGAGCCGGCATGAAGATGGACAACCTCCGGGGGGTGGTTGTCCAAGATCTGCAATTCCGCTCCCAAACAGCGTCCTTTGACGTCGCATCCGTGGTAGAGTCGGAATTCGTTACGCTGGAACGGGTGGACTGCCGCGACGGGGCGGGGAGCGGATTCTATGTGCAGGGGAGCTCGAACGTTCTGTTGAGGAATGTTTCTTCGGCGTTCATGCTGACCAATGGCGTCGATTCCCGGGTTTCCTATGACACCCGGCTGGAAAACGGGACTATCTGGCAGAATCAAGGCGTCCAGATCTGGTCAGATGCTCGCCTGCCGAGCGGGGGAAGCGCCGTTACCCAATCGTTCATATCCGTGAGCAACTGCATTCTCGGGGCCTCCGGTTTTCAGCGCCCGGTTTACATGGTGCGGGGCAACTTGTATGCAGACCACAACAACCTTTACCGGACCAATGGGGCGATCATTTCATCCGTGCAGGGGGCTGGATTTGATCTGGAATATGATTCCATTTGGAAGTGGACTGCGGAATCGGGACAGGATGCCAGCAGCCTTTCCCATTTGCCGGGGTTTGCCAACTCCGCGGCTGGGGATTTTCATCTCAAGAGTTCCGGGGGGCGATACGACCCCGCGACTGGAAGTTATGACTATTCCGATGTTCCTGAGGAGAATTCCCCCCTGATTGACGCGGCGGATGGCGCCCTGGCGTGCACGGAGCCGGAACCCAACGGCGGACGGGTCAATCTTGGCCGATACGGAAATACGGCGGAAGCATCCAAAACCCCCACGAATGGGCTGCTGACCCTCCTGAGCTATAATGATGGAGGCCGGGCGTCGGGGACCAACGTGTGGGTTTCCTGGTTGGCGTATGGGGCGGCGACGGGTAGCACGGTCACGATTTCCTTCTCGGGAGACGGCGGGGCCACGTGGAGCCATTTGGTTAGTGGAGTGTCCGCGACGGTGGGCGGATGGTCATGGGATACGACCGCCATCGATCGAACCGTGCAAGGAGTCCTGAGGATTGAGGGATCGGACGGCAGCAGCGATCAAACCGATCACTATTTTTCCGTGGGGTTGCCGCCTTTCTATTTCTACATCAACGATAATTCGCCAACCAACGATGTGTACTGTTCTGCGGTTGGAAACGTGACCAACACTGGTCTTACGGCGGATTCGCCCGTGGATGATTTCAACACCCTGCTCCGCCGGTATGATTTGGAAGGGGGCGACATCGTTTATATCGATACGGGCGTGTACGGAGGACTGGATCCGTGGCGCATTTCCCAGTCGGATTCCGCCGGGGATCCGATGCTGCCGCCGGTCGTGATTCAAGGCAGCACCAACGCCTTTCCCAGCGGGACCGTGTTGAGCCGGGCGAATTCACCCGTCGGGATTCAATTGGCCAATGCGATTGGCGTCCGCTTGCGGCACGTGACGGTTTCCAACACGACCGGTTCGGCGCTGAGCATCAGCAACTGCTCCCATGTCGCCGTGGAGCATGTGGGGGTGGGGGTGGGCAATCTGGCCTTTGATCTTCGAGGCGGGAGCGATATCCGCGTGGCGAACAGTCAAGTCACCAGTTGCAAAAACGCCATCCGGGACTCCAATTCCAAACATCTTATCATCGAAAACAACCTGTTTTGGATGATCGAGGGAACTGCGATTCAAGCATCGAGTCTGCCAGACGAAGATTACCGGCTCACTGTGTACAACAATATTATGTCAGTGACAGATGGGAACTATATATATCAGGTCTCCCAACCGAACCTGCTGACCGCGGATTACAACGCCATTTGGCTGGGGACCGGTGGGCGTGTGTACAAACGAACGGTGAATCGGGAGGAATCCCCGATGCCTCTTATATATGCCACAGTCGGGGCGTGGGCGGCCGCCTCCGGGCAGGACCTGCACTCGTATGATGGGGATCCCATGCTGGTCGATCCGGGTGCCCGGAATTTCAGTCTGATGAGCCGTGCCGGTCGCTGGGATTATGCCACAACCAATTGGCTGCTGGACACCGTAGACTCCCCGTTGATTGATGCCGGGCATCCGGAAAACACCGCTTGGACCAATGAGCCTGGCCCCAACGGGCAGCGAATCAACATCGGTCCCATGGGCGGCACCCCACAAGCCTCCAAAACCGCTACGAATTCCGCACTGCATCTGCTGACACTGAACCGGGGAGGGGTGGCATCCGGGCAAGTGGCGTTCAATTGGAAACCTTCAGGATTGGCCACGAATCACACCGTCCGCTTGGATGTATCCGTTGACAATGGAACGACATGGACGACCGTGGTGGCCGGCGTGCAGGCTTCGGTTGGGGAAGTGATCTGGAACAGCCTGGCCTTGCCGTCCTCGCCTGTGACGCGCTGGAGGATCGAAAGCGAGCAGGAGGCGGGGGTGGCGGATACCAGCGAATTGTATTTTGTTCTTCACAACAGTCCAATCGCCTACTTCGTCAATGGCGATTCGACTTCCTATTTGGAGTATTGCGCCGCGCCGGGTAGTTCGACCAACACGGGGCTCTCCCCCAGTTCTCCGAAGCGATGGGTGTCGGAAATCCTGGATGCCTATGATCTGGAACCGGGCGATATCATCTATGTGGACAGGGGGCAGTATCTGGTGGATCAATCCACCCCATGGAGGGATCTGGATGGGGGAGATTCCTTCTCGGGAGATCCTGCGAGGCAAGTCACGGTCCAGGGCAGTACCAACCTGAACTACGGAGGCAGCCTGGTCATTTGTGCGGATCCGGGCGTGACGGCCTTTGATCTCGACAATGTATATGGAGTTCGGTTCCGGCATCTTCAGGTGTCCGGCGGCAGCAATGCCATTGCGATTAATCGAAGTTATTTCATCGCCGGCGATTGGCTAAACACGCGCGATGGATACGATGGTGTCGCGGTGAGTGGCGGGGCGTCCAACATTGTATTCCAACATTGTGCCTTCGTCGGGAATCAGCATGCGGGCGTATTCATGAACGCCGGGGAACAGGGGGCCTTGCATGTCGGGTCCAGTGTTCTGTGGTCGAATCAATATGGGGTATATCTTGCAGGGGGCTATGCCAATGTGTCCAATTCCATATTTGGCATCGTAGGCCAAGATTCATTTGGGTATTATCGCCATGTGGATGTTCCGCAAACCGCGGTCAGGGGCAATTACAACAGCCTGTATGTCGGGCATTCATCCGCCGCGGTAGGAGGATATCAAAGCGGGGGCGGGGCATCGGCCCGGACCAGTGTATTCTATAAGGTATCCACTTGGTCGGCGGGGACTGGAAACGACTTGAATTCACTGCCCGGCGATCCACGGCTTGCGGATCCTGCCCGTCGGGATTTCCATCTCAAGAGCCAGGCGGGGCGGGCCTTGCCCGGGGGGGGCTGGACAAGTGATACGGAAACCTCTGCGCTCATCGACGCGGGGCATCCCTCATCGATGGAATGGACCTATGAGCCGAGCCCGAACGGGAGGCGTTTGAATATTGGTCTCTATGGAGGGACGCCGGAGGCCAGCAAAACGCCCGGGGAAGGACGCCTGACATTGCTGTCCTTGAACGACGGAGGCTATGCATCCGGCGATGTCTTGCTCACCTGGAAAGCACAGGGCGAGGCCACCAATTACACGGTGTGCATTCTCTACTCCCCGGACGATGGTGTTACGTGGAGCAATCCCGTTGTGTGCGGATGGCCCGCCAGCAGCGGGAGCTATCTCTGGAACAGCGTGCCCTATGGCCGATCGGCGTTGTCCCGTTGGCGGATGTACTGCCTGGAAGACACTTCCATCGATGTCACCAGCCTGGCTCCCTTCGTGCTCCGGAACGGCGGGACGATTCCGTATTATGTCAATGGCAATAGCACCAATCAATCCGTGTTTTGCACGGCGCCTGGCGATGATGCCAACAACGGTCTGTCGCGCGCGACACCCAAGGCCAGCTTGCAGGCGATCCTGGACACCTACGACCTGACTCCGGAGGACATCGTTTATGTGGATGCCGGCACCTATGTTGTGGGATCGACACCGATCACGATCGATAACCGGGACACGGGGTTCAGCAATCTGTATGTCACCATCCAAGGCAGCACCAATCCCGCTGCTCCCACGGTGTTCATGGCCTCCTCTCAGTCGACTCCCGAAGTGATGCTCTTGTCCTATGCGAATAACATCCGGTTGCGCGATTTGGTGATACGAAATGCCGAGGTTGGGGTCTCGCTGAATGAATCCTTGGGGTGCAGCCTGGAGCGGGTCCGGATTGAAGGCAATCAGGAGGCCGGGCTGTCTTTGACCAAGAGCCCTGGGACGCGAGTCGTCCAATCCGTGCTCTGGAACAACGGCGACACGGCGGTTTCCTTGTCGGACGCGGGGGTGGAGGTTGAAAACAGCGTTCTCTGGGGGCATGTATGGTCGTTTTCGGGGCGAGGGGGCATATCGGTATCCAACAGCGTGCTGGATGCCAACGGCATCAGTGGTCGTATTTATAATTTCCCCGTGGGTGGACTTGCCGGCTTCCGCGGTGATTACAACGCCTACATCCGAAAAAACGGAGCCTTGTTCGCGGAGCAGGCGAATCAAACAGGCGGCAACGATTTATTCAATTCGATGCCGGTTTGGAACGGAGCCTCCGCGTCGGACACTCACAGCATGACCATGGATCCACTTTTCGCCAATGAAACCCAGGGCGACTTCCATCCGATGAGCCCGCAGGGACGCTGGTCAAACGGCACATGGGTGGTGGATGCCGTTCTTTCCCCGCTCATCGATGCCGGGGCCCTTGCCTCGTCCTGCGAAAACGAGCCTTCGCCCAATGGTGCCATCCTCAACATCGGGGCGTATGGGAATACCGCACAGGCTTCCCTGTCGAAAACCAACGAGCCTTGGCTGCGGGCGGTGTCCTACAACGATTGCGGAGACTTCATGTCCGGCGATGCCCTCCTCTATTGGCTGCATGGGGGCATGAGCAGTAATGAGCCCGTGATGCTGGAATAT